>JAESST010000026.1 GCA_016763995.1 Flavobacteriales bacterium
AAGAGCGAATTTAGGCGTCTTGAAAACTATTAACTTGAGCTCAGTTCTTCTTAAGAATTCAGAATGTAGATGAATTTTAAGAAAAAGAGTGCTGTTTAGCCATGGAACTACGAAGGCTTCCACAGAAATAACAATCTACTGCGTTGAATCTTTAGAATATAGCCTGCTATATTTCTAAAGATCCGCCCTGTATATTGACGTTTCTGAAAATCTGATTTTCTAACTAATAATCGAACTCAGCTTATTAACTTAGTTCATAGCACCGGACGTAAAAATGATTAATAATTATTCATTCGTAATTACAAATTAGATTATGCCCTTTCTGATAATTCCAACCAACGCATCGATTTCTCATCAATTTTTTCAATTAATTTTCCCAATGCTTCAGATGCTTCCACTAATGCTTCAGAGTCGAGTTCAGGCTTGGATAAATCCTGAGTCAAAGCTTCTTTCTTAGTTTCTAGTTTTTCAATTTCCTTTTCGAGTTTATTGTATTCTCTTCGTTCGTTATAGCTTAATTTTTCTGCGTAAGCATCCACTTTCTCTTTAACTTCTTTAGGCGCTTGAACAGCTTTAGGGCTAGAAGATTTTCCTCCTTCTTTCTTCTGAATTTCAATAATCTCACTATAAGTCTTATTGTAATCCTTGATTTGACCTTCTCCTTTAAAGTAGAAAGTATGATCGGCAAGATTGTCCATAAAAGCCCTGTCGTGCGATACAATTAATAAGCAACCGGGAAATTCTTGCAAGAAATCTTCTAGAATCTGTATCGTTTTGATGTCTAAATCATTGGTTGGCTCATCGAGGATTAAGAAGTTGGGGTTACCCATTAAAATAGTAAGCAGGTATAACCTCTTTTTTTCTCCACCACTTAATTTTGAAACATAGGTGTATTGTTGTTTTGGAGGGAATAAGAATTTTTCCAATAATTGTGAAGCAGTAATTTTTCTTCCTTTCTCTAAGGGAATTATTTCTGCAATGTCTTTTACAACATCAATGATTCTTTTATCTTCAGTAGGTTGAATTCCTTTTTGAGTATAATAGCCAAATTGAACTGTTTCGCCAGTTACAATTTTACCGCTATCAACTTCTTCTAGGCCCATAATAAGGTTAAGAAAAGTTGTTTTTCCAACCCCATTCTTACCTGCAATTCCAATTTTGTCGCCTTTTTTAAACACATAGTTGAAATCATCTACAATCTTTAGTGTATCAAAAGATTTTCGAACATGGTGTAGCTCTAAAATCTTTCCACCTAGGCGTTCTGACTTAATAGAGAGTTGTACTTCTTCCTTATTTATCCGTTGCTTTGCTTTTTTCTCAGTCTCGTAAAACCTATCTTCTCTTGATTTTGCTTTTGTTGCCCTTGCCTTAGGCATTCTGCGCATCCATTCTATTTCTTTTCGATATAGGTTTTTCGCTTTTCCAATTTCGCTGGATAAATTATCTTCTCGCTCTGCCTTTTTTTCTATAAAATACTCATAGTCTCCGGTGTAGCGATATCCACTACCATTATCCAATTCCAAAATCTGATTACAGACTCTACTTAAAAAGTAACGGTCGTGAGTCACTAAGAATAAACTGATGTTTTGTCCCGATAGATAATTTTCCAACCATTCGATCATTGATATGTCAAGGTGGTTGGTCGGCTCATCTAGAATAAAGACATCCGGTTCGTCCACAATCAATTTTATGAGTGCAATTCGTTTCTTCTGTCCACCAGAAAGCAACTCAATAGACTGGTTTTTTCCCAAACTATCCATTCCGAAAATACTCAACAACTTATCAATCTTAGCTTCATAATCCCATGCTTTACTAGAATCCATTAGGTTTAGCGCATTTTGCATGGCTTCTTCATCGTCTGGATTTTCAATTGCATGTTCATAACTGTTCAGCGCTTTTACGAAATCGTTATTCGATCCATAAAGGACATCTTTTACAGTTTTAAATTCTTTGAAAGGATTGTCTTGTCGGAGATATCCAACAGATATTCCATTTCTCCAAACAACATTTCCTTCATCGGGTTTGATATCTCCCGAAAGCATTTCTAATAAGGTGGTTTTCCCTTCTCCGTTTTTGGCAACTAGTGCCATTTTTTGTCCTTGATCTAGTCCAAAAGTGACGTCAGAAAATAATACTCTTTCGCCAAATCTTTTGGCAATCTCTTCAACAGAAAGTAAGTTCATAGGGTCGCTTAATTCAGTCTACTTAAACCTTGTGCTGCATAGTCGTAGCTAGGATCAATTTCTAATGCTTTTCTATAATCTTTGGCAGCATTACCAATGTCGCCTAATAATTCAAAAGCATAACCACGGTTGTAATATGCCTGAATGTAATTTGGATCAACTGCTATAGCGTCGGTAAAATACTTTTGTGATTGACGGTATAATTTTAAATAGAATAAGTGAACATATCCTAAATTGTAATGAGCTTCTTTAAAGTCAGGGTGAGCTTTAATGGCTTGTGTATAGGAAAGCATTGCTTCATTGTACATTTCATTCTCTTGTTCAAACATTCCTTTACTATACAATACTCTTCTTTCGTTAGGTCTTAATTCTAATGCGTTTCTAAAATATTCTAAAGCCAATAGATCGCCCTGCTCGCTAAATATTAATCCTAGTTCCAAAAATGCTGGAAAATGTTCAGGATCTTGTTCTACTGCTGTTCTATAACTGCTAATTGCTTTTGTAGTGTCTCCTAATTCCAAAAAATTATAGCCTTTTAAATAATAGGCTTCAGCATTATACAAATCATACTTTACAGCTAAATCGGAGTGAATCATTGACTTTTCGTTATTCCTTGCAATTAAATACAATTTGCTATAACCAATATGTACTTTGCTATTTTCAGGATGAAGTTTATCTGCTTTTTCAAGTATTGATTTACCTAATTCTAATTTTCCTCTTTTTGTAAGGTAGTCAGCTTGTCTCAGAAGAGTAGGAAGGTAAGCGGTATCAATTTGAAAAGCACGGTTCATGTCAGATACCGCAGGTTCTAGTTCTTCTCTATCTAAATAGTAGTTGCATCTTTCCAGGTATAAATCTTTGTTATTAATGTCATTTCTAATCTTTGCATTAATAGCAGTTAATACACTATCTTCTTCTATTTCAGTTACTGTTGCTTCAGTTTGCGTCGCATCAACAGGAGTTGCCTTTTGTTCTTCTTTTGGTCCACAAGCAACTAAAAAAAGAGTTGCTATGACATAAATAGATTTCTTCATCGTATAAAAATAAAAGTCCCGATTACAATACTAGTAATCGGGACAAAGATAATTAAAGCTTTAGTCGTTTTATGTGATAAAACTAAAGTTCCTTCATAGCTTCTTTAATCTTTTCTTCTAATTCTTCCATTAGTTCAGGATTGTCTTCCACGAGTTGCTTTACAGCATCTCTACCTTGACCTAACTTTGCTTCTCCATAACTAAACCAGCTACCACTTTTCTTGATAACGTTTAGTTCAACTCCCATGTCAATAATTTCTCCTGACTTAGAAATTCCTTTTCCATACATGATGTCAAATTCAACTTTTCTAAAGGGAGGAGCAATCTTGTTTTTCACAATTTTAACTTTCGTTCGGTTACCAATTACCTCTTCACCGTTTTTAATTTGAGAGCTTCTTCGAATATCAATTCTA
>JAESST010000329.1 GCA_016763995.1 Flavobacteriales bacterium
AGCTTGCGGAAAATTGGCGAGCGCCTACGTGTCACCGTGCAATTAATAGAGGCCTCCAGCGGCCAGCACATCTGGGCAGAACAATACGACCGAGCTTTTGCGAAGATATTCGAGTTGCAGGATGAAATCACCAACGGCATCGCCGTCGCTCTGGGAGACGAAATATTTCAGGCTGAAATGGCACGTGCCAACACTATACCCACCGATAATCTTGATGCCTGGGGCCTGGTAGTTCGTGGTAGCCAGGCAATCATTAGCTGGAACAGGGAGTCGTCAACGGAAGCTCTGGCATTATTTCGTGCCGCCCTGGACCTCGATCCCAATTATGCCCTGGCCAAAGCTGAGGTGGCCCGGTCATTATGCTGGCGAGCTGTCGTTATATGGAGTGACGATCCTGCAGGTGATCTCGCCACGGCTTATACACTTGGCAAAGAAGCGCTTAAGGCGGCACCAAACGACCCGATGGTATTGTGGGCCCTCGGCGGTTGTTATGGTGTTAGCGGTCGTACTAAGGAAGGTATTCGGCTTTTGGAAAAGGCCATTAGCAAACAACCCAACTATGCTCAGGCACCTGCCGTGTTAGGGGAGACATTGATATTCGATGGACAGCCTGCTCGAGGATTGCCTTATGCCGATAAAGCCATAAGGCTTTCCCCCAAATCGCCTTATATCTATCATTATGAAATGTATCGAGCAATGGCGCTATGCGAGCTAGGTCAATACAGGGAGGCCGAACAGGCCAGCCAGAATTCGCTTAAATCTTACGATGGCTGGTATTGGAGCTGGCTTATGATGGCCTCTGCTCTCGCCGGACAGGGCGATATCGAAGGCGCAAAGCAAGCCTTATACGGTGCCAGAAACACCGAGCCACGGTTTTCACTCGACCTCGTAAGAGAGTCCTTTGCCATAGCCTTCAAAAACGATGGTAAAAATCCGTTGGCTCTACTGGAACCTATCTGGCCTAAAGACTTGTTAACTGCCGATGAATAACACTCACTATAACGAGAGCTGCTGACGTGGAGTGGCTAGCCAGTAACGAATCATCATTAAGCGCCATAGCGGCAATCATAGCCATTATCGCCGGATTGGCGGTGGTATTCCGTCTGATCTGGGTACGTATGGTAGCGGGCACGCGACCGGCGTTTTTATCCGACTGGCGTAATATTGGGCTAATTATTTTGGGCCTGGTCGCCCTACTATCGGTTTTATTACTGGCCACCAACGAGCCAGAAACAAATCAAATTCCAGAAGCGGCGCAAATTACAAAATTCACCGGCAAACCCTCGGTGGCGGTGTTGCCATTGAATTATATTTCTGACAACGATAGCCACGCTTTTCTGGCCGATGGCATTGCTGAAGACGTGATTACCATATTGTCACGCAATCCACGATTGTTGGTTATCGCGCGCAACTCTAGTTTTGCCTACAAGGGTCAATCACCAGATATTCGCACCGTGGGTGAAGAACTGGGAGTACGCTATGTGGTGGAAGGCAGCGTTCAAAAGATCGGTGAGCGCCTGCGAATCACAGCACAATTAATCGACTCCACTAACGGCCAACACCTGTGGGCAGAAAAATATGATCGCCCGCTGGCCGATATTTTTGCATTGCAGGACGACATCGCCAATGCTATTGCAGCCAGTTTGGGTGACTCAATTTTTCATGATGAAATTGCCCGCACCAACCGCGCATCGACCGATAATCTGGATGCCTGGGGGCTGGTTATGCGTGCCAGCCGATCTTATGCTGGGTTTGATCGGAATTCGGTAAACCAGGCTATCGCATTACTCCGCGAAGCCGTGGCCCTGGACCCCGATTACGCCCTGGCCAAAGCAGAGCTATCTCGGTCACTGTGCTATCGAGTCGTTAATTACTTTAGCGAGAATCTAGCCGCGGATATCGCAGAGTCCTATGCCATGGGTGAACAAGCTCTGGAGCAGGCCCCGGAAGATGCGCTAGTGCTATATACCGCCGGTTATTGTTACGGCTACATGGGTCTGGGTGATGAAAGTAAAGCCCGAAGACGAGATTCCATTCGGCTTCTGGAAAAAGCACTGAGTAAACAGCCTGACTTTGCGTCTGGCTTATCGTCAATGGGTATTTTATACATTCATAATGGGCAAGCTGAACTAGGCCTGGAGAAACTGGAAAAAGCAATAAAACTGGCGCCCAGGGCACCGGATATATACCTAACTGAAACCTATAGGGCCTTTGCTCTCAATGAGTTAGGCCGATATTCTGAAGCTGAACAGGCTGCGCAAACGGCCTTGCGAGCTCACGATAGCTGGATGGCAACCTGGGTCATGCTGGCATGCGCGCGCGCCGGACAGAGAGACATCGCGGGCGCGCAGCGGGCCCTCTATGAGGCTAAAAAAAGAGAGCCCTGGTTTTCGTTGGAGATGTATAAGCATTTCAGCAAAACACTCTACAAAAACAAAGGGGTGAACGTGTTAGCCATACTGGAACCCATCTGGCCGGAAGATTTGTTAACTGCTGATGAATAAAACTAACAATAAAAAGTGCATCCGACGTGGAATGGCTGGCTAATAACGAATCATCGCTGAGCGCAATTGCGGCTATCATTGCCATTGTCGCTGGGGTAGCTGTGGTCGCTCGCTTGATCTGGTCTCGCATGCCCGGCGATGTTAAACGCCCTGCTTTTTTATCTGACTGGCGCAATGTGGGCTTGGTCGTTTTGGGCGTGCTTGCGTTAATACTCATGGCTGTTCTTGCGCTCGGCCCTGACAGTTCTGAGCAAGCTAAAGACACCAATTCTGCCGCAACAGGGAAACCCTCGGTAGCCGTCTTGCCCTTAAATAATATATCAGACGACCCAGAGCAGGCTTACCTTGCAGATGGGATTGCAGAAGATGTGATTACGTTGCTATCCCGCAACCCACGATTTTTTGTGATTGCCCGTAACTCCTCGTTTACTTATCGCGGTCAGGCGGTGGATATTCGCGCGGTGGGTAAAGAGTTGGGCGTGCGCTATGTGGTCGAAGGCAGCCTGCGAAAAATTGGTGAACGCCTGAGAGTCACCATACAGTTAATAGACACCGCTAACGGACAACATCTGTGGGCTGAGCAATA
>JAESST010000330.1 GCA_016763995.1 Flavobacteriales bacterium
CCTTTATTTATAAATGAAGGAGACAGAATTAGAATTGACACTAGAAATGGCTCATATTGTGAACGTTTGAAGTCATGAAACTAGGGAAAGGGTATTCTTTAGCAGCCATTGCCAAATTACTTGATTCTCCTTTTAAAGGAAATGAGAATTTAGAGGTATCAGGTATCAATGAAATTCATCGTGTTGAGCTTGGGGATATCGTTTTTGTAGATCATCCTAAGTATTATGATAAAGCGTTGAATTCAGCAGCTTCTGTTGTTCTTATAAACAAAGAAGTTGAAGTGCCTGAAGGGAAGGGAATAATTATTTGCGACGACCCTTTTAGAAATTTTAATTTCATCCTAAATTATTTCAACCCATTTGAACTTTCTGATGAACAACAATCAAAAAATAGTGAGATAGGAGAAGCTTGCAAGATCCACCCCTCTGTTGTAATTGGAAAGAATGTGAAAATTGGAAAGAACTGCATTATTTTCCCCAATGTGAGCATCTTAAACGATGTAACTATTGGAGACAATGTGATCATCCAATCAGGTACTGTTATTGGTTCTTTTGGCTTCTATTATAAAAATAGAGGAGATCACTTCGATCGATTAAACTCCTGTGGCAGTGTAATGATCGAAAACTTTGTCGAAATTGGTGCTAATTGCACCATTGATAGAGGAGTTACTGCCGTTACAACAATTGGAGCAGGAACAAAAATAGACAACTTGGTTCAAGTTGGCCATGACACGATCATTGGCAAAAAGTGTTTAATAGCAGCTCAAGCAGGAATTGCCGGCTGTGTCAATATTGAGGACGAAGTAACTATTTGGGGACAAGTAGGCATTGCAAGTGGAATTACCATTGGAGAAAAGACTGTATTGTATGCCCAAAGTGGTGTCGGAAAATCGTTAAAAGGCAACAAGTCATACCTTGGGAGCCCTGTTGATGAAAGCAGAGCAAAATTCAAAGAAATGGCTATGATGAGGCAATTACCAGAACTTTTCAGTAAGTTTAAGTCGGCATGACCGATGAAAAAGCAAGAAGAGTAAAAGGTAAGCTCGAACAATCCAAGTCGAAGCTAGATACCTTATTGAACATTACCAAGGCCATTAACAACAATTCAAGTTCGAATGAATTGTTCACCATCTTAAGGTCGGTGCTTACTGAAGATCTTGAAATTGCTAAACTTGCCTTGTTTACCAATAATTCTAAAAAATGGGAACTATCCTTAGCCGAAGGAGTTGAGCATTCCGTCTGCCGGCAAATTAATATTCCTACGCTAATTGAAACTTACTCTGATATTGGAATAATTAATGAAAATACTTCAGGAAAGTATTTAAACATCTTTGATATCATTATCCCTGTCTTTCATAAAGATCAGCCACTGGCTTATATGGTACTTGCAGATATTGAAGGAGAAAAAATAGAGATTAGTCCTATCATCAAGCACCTTCGTTTCATTCAAACTTTAATTAATATTATTGTTGTAGCATTAGAAAATAAGCGACTTAATAAAGAGCACATTCAGCAAGTAGCCATTAAAAAAGAGCTCGAATTAGCTCAGAATATGCAAAGCTTGCTTTTTCCTAAATCTTTACCTGACAATGAAATGCTAAGGGTTAAAGCGCTATATCTTCCCCACAGCGAGGTTGGAGGCGATTATTATGATGTAATTTCACTCCAAGATGGTAAAACAGCTTTATGTATTGCTGATGTATCAGGAAAAGGAATGTCTGCTGCCTTATTAATGGCAAATTTTCAAGCAAACCTAAGAGCATCTATTAAGGTAGCAAACGGTATAGAAGATTTAATAAGAATCTGCAATAAGAGAGTTATTGAGTCTGCAAATTACGAGAAGTTCATTACCTTATTTGTTGGAATTTTCGACCCAGTCGCAAAAACACTTTCTTATGTGAATGCTGGGCATCAGCCAGCTGTTCTTGTTCAAGAAAAAGGGACCATATTACTTCATGAAGGATGCACCATTCTTGGTATGTTTGATGAACTTCCTTTTCTAACATCTAAAACCATCTCGCTTGGCGCTAACGATAAGTTAGTTTGTTTTACGGATGGATTAACAGAAATTGAAATAGTAAAAGGTTCCCAATTAGAAGCGGAAGGCATAGCAAAACTAATTGAGAAGAAGCTAAGTTTGACAGAGATTACGAATACAATAAAAGAGACAATTCGTATCGTAGAAGATCAACTGGAAGATGATATTACTTTTCTTGCGGCAAATTTTCTGAGCTAAGAAATTCCTTATAATTTATATCAATCGTTACTATTATAGCTATAAAAGCCCAAAAAGGAACACTAGCCTTATCGGTGTCTAAAAAGTTATTCAAAGTGCCATTAATGATGTAGGAAGTAAATGCTAGAATAACAAAAAACACGATTACTCTTAGTTCACTTTTAGGTAACCTAAAATACAAAATAGAGGCCCTATAATAAAACATAATAATAATTAGCACAAATGTAATCCCTCCCAACAGTCCCGTCTCTGCTAAAGGCCCTATAAATTCTGAATGAGCATTACCTCCATCACCGGCATTTGTACTAATAATAGTTATATCTTCAGACGATTGGAAAGGTGCATATTGAAAGGCATAAGTTCCGGGGCCCCACCCAAAAATAGGTTTCCTTTTAAACATTTCTATTGCCGATTTCCATCGATTAATCCGTTCCAAGTTTGAAGCATCTGTTGAAATGTTTGTGATAGATTGCACATGTTCTCCTAGGTTCTCACTAGTAGAATCTTGCTCGTTTTTTTCCAACTTATTAATGATATCACCCCAGAATAGGCCCATAAATAGCAAAATTAAGCCAGCCGCAGAAAGAACAAAAGAGCCTTTCAACTTTAATAAATATACTAGAGATAAGGCAAAAGCCACCAATAAACTGATCCAAGCAGCTCTTCCGTATGAGAATACGATCCCAAGAGCTAATACAACCAACATGATTGCTGTTATGATACGATATTTCTTGTATCTCTTCAACACTAGAAGCATTAGCATAATTGGAAACATCATTGCTATAACTGCCCCGTAAACTGTATGATCTTTAAAGAATGGTTGCATAACCCAGTGAGCAGGACGTTCAGCAAAGCCATAAGTACTGTGATGAATAAACGTATAGAGTGCCACCATAGCTAATGGAATTAAGTATAACCATGCGAAAAGACGAATATTCTTAACAGACTTGAAAAGTTGTGTTCCTACAAAGTAGAACGCTACTACAAACCACATTCGGGCCAACAGAAATTTCAAAGAAACAAAAGGCATTGTGCTGGTAAGAGTGGTCAAGATAATCCAGCTTACGTTTATCAAAATAGCAATTGTGATAGGATGTTTTAATACCCTCATATCAAATACCCGATCATAGAGCAGTTTCAAAAAGAAAATGAGCATTACTCCAAATAACAAAGGCTCAGTGGGCAAAAACATACCGACCCCACCAAACTCCAATTCTTCCAAATTCAATGATAACGGAGTGGTAAATACAATAAACCACATTAGTTTATCCGTTGCAACAAAAGCCAGCATTAATAAAACTAAAGCGAAGGGAATAATAGCAAACCAATATTGCTCTAGTGCAATAAGAGCGCTATTGGTCATAATGAACAAAAAGCTCAAAATTAAAACCCAATTCGACTTTAGCTCTTCTGACATTTTATTTGTTCTGGTACCCTAAAACAAGTAATAACACAAACGTAAACCCGATAGCTGCTGCCATTGCCGACAATACAATTAACCATCTTATCGGAGAAGATTTTTTATCAGCAACCTCCGGTTTCACAAGGATATTAGAATATGTCTGTACCTTCTTCAAATCTTTCATCGCATGTTCAAGACCTCCGAGTCTATTCATATAATCCCCATTAACAGTATTCAATTGAGCATGATAATTATGAAATTGTCTCCCGTATTTCTGTAAATTCTTGTATAAGGTCTTTGCTTCTTCAAAATCTTTTCCTTTCTTTCCGCTTAATAAGAAATCCATATACTTTTCAGTGACCCTCTCAGATTGTGTTATGTAATCAAGAATACCATATTTAACACTAATGCTTCTGATTAACATTTCTAAACTATCCAGTTGATTTTTTTTCTCAAGCACCATCTTCTCATTAATCTCTACTATTTCTTGATACTTTTCCCTCTCAACTTTTCTTATAGTTACATTTAACTGATCGATTATTTCATCTATAATTTCTTTTGCTTTTACCGGATCAGTTGATAAAACTGTAATTCTTATAGATTCATACTTTGTTTCATCGAATGAAATATGTTCTGTATATACTTTGTAAATAGCAGTTTTGGAGGATCTAACCGTACTGTCAATCTCATACTCATCGTACAAATTAAATTTTGAAATGATGTAATTTCTAATTTCATTCGATTCAAGGTATTGTTGCATTTGCTCTAAACCTGTCTCTTCAGCATATTGTCCTAAGTTGGCAGGATAGATAACTGCTTCCGATTTAAATTTAGGAGAAATGAATTCTGGCATAGAAAAAACAGCCGCAAATACTCCAGCGATCAATCCTATTAAGATTAATAATTTCCATTTCTTTATCGCAAACTCAATAATCTTCATATTGGATCGCATGTATGCTTTCATTTCAGAATTTTCCATACTACTGATTTGGATCAATTAGAATTAATACAATCATTGTAAATAAGAAAGTGGCTAAGGTTGAAGCCACAACAATCAACCAACGAATTGGATAACTCGGTTTCTCAGAGACATATGCCTCATTCACAATAAATTTTTGATCAATGGTGCTTTCTGCATTCACTCTTGCTTTGGCGTAAACTCCTCTTAAGTCACTTAATTTCTCTCGTTCGTACTCCATTTGTTGTACCAAACTCAAATATTTACCTCCGTACTTAGAGATTGTATCTAATTTGTCTTGCAAAATTTTTGCAGCTTTCATATTCCCTTTTACCACTGCAGCTCCATACTGATTACTCAGTACTTCTACTTGTGTTTCATAATCTTGAATGCCTTTTGCCCTAATCTGATTCAATGTATCTTCAATCTTACCAACTTCTCTTTCCAGATTATTTAATTCGCCTTTCACAATATTAAATGCTTGTACCGCTCTTTTCTTTAGCATATTATCTCTTACAATGTCCACCATTATCGAAATTTCGTTTGCTATATTTGCAGCATATATAGGGTCAGTATCTAGTACTTCTATTTTTACAGACATGAACTTAGTCCTATGAAAGTCAATATTTCCTTCATACTCTTGAATCAACTCCGTTTGCTTGTATTTCGCATCTGGGTTAATGTCATAATGATTCATTAAATCAAATTTCTCAATGATGTGATTTCGAATCGCATTTGATCTCAAGATTTGAATCAATTGTTCTGCCTCTTCTTCCTCTCCAAACTCCAAGAAATCTTTTTCTTTGTAGTTTTCATCATTTAACAAAGCTCTAGAAATAGAGGTAGTTGTGGACGGGAATAAGATAACCGAAGATTCGTACTTATCCTCTATTAAAAGCGAAAATATAATAGAAGAAACAAATGCCAATATAGATGTAATTAGCAATAAGTTCCCTCTTTTCCTTAGGAATCGCAATAAGTTGTTCGAGTTGATGTCGTATGACTGATCATTCATAGCTGATCTGTATTTTTAAAGTTGTCAAAAATAGCGAAAAACAAAGACAGGTGTTACCATTTAGGTCATCTGAAGTTGAAGTTTACATTATTGTGATGTAACTACTCTGCATTAGTTGAAAGACAGACTAATAATATTAAGAATTAGTTGCCCACAAAAACAGTTAATTAAATTATAACAAAGCGAGCGGTACTCCTTGTTTTCTGCTCCATTAAAATGGTTTTTCCGTCTAATAAATTCGCTAGTAATTTTTCCGTGAAGTGCTGAACAGTCACTAAAGTTGCCCCCAAATTATATGACACGAGAAATTCTTCTTTTAATTCTAACATAAATTGGTCTATTTTTTCTTTTTGATAGTCTAAAGCTACCGAAAAACTAATAGCCGAATTTTGCATAATATTTACTGTCAATCCATAACTAGAAAACAAAGTAAAGATCCGAGCTAGTTTCACTTCATCCATAAAAGCATAATCTTTGGACGATATAGAAATAAGCATCTGGTTTTCCTTATGGATATAAGAAGGAACATTTGCATCACCATCTGAATTTTGATCGATCAAACTCCCTTCCTTTTCAGGATGCAGAAAAGATTTCACATAAAGTGGAATGTTTTTATTCTGTAATGGTTTAATTGTTTTCGGGTGAATTACAGATGCTCCAAAGTATGCTAATTCCACTGCTTCCTTATAAGAGATATTATCCAACTTTACAGTATTTGAATAATACTTTGGATCAGCATTCAGCATTCCTTCAACATCTTTCCAAATGGTAATCTCTTTCGCATTTAATGTGCTTGCAAAAATTGCTGCTGAAAAATCTGAACCTTCTCTTCCTAATGTTGTCGTGAAGTTTTCCGAGCTTGAACCAATAAATCCTTGAGAAATGATAATATTCTCTTTAGCCTTGGAAATTCGTTCTTGAATTAACCGCTCTGTTTCGTTCCAATCAACACTGGCTTTTCTATAGGTATTGTCTGTTCGTATTACATCTCGAGCATCTAGCCATAAATTATTCAATCCAACACTTTTCAAATAGGCAGCAACTATTTTTGTCGACAATTGCTCTCCCAAACCAATTAATTGATCATACTCAAAATCGTATGTTCCAACAGGCTCATCTTCTAATTGCCATTCTGCTTCTACAAAAGTATTGTGCAAATCTGAAAAGATAGGATCATCTTCATTCTGAAATAATTCTTTACAAATCTGGAAATGAAACTGTTTAATGCCTTCTAATTTATCAAAAGCTTTTTCACTCCTATTAAAGAATAAAGACAAAACCTCTTCAAATGCATTAGTGGTCTTTCCCATTGCTGATACAACAACTACTAAATGTTCCTCTTTAAAAGATTGAATAATCTGTGCTACATTCCTGACAGAAGCGGCATCTTTAACCGATGCTCCTCCAAATTTAAATACCTTCATCATTAATCCAAATCTATTTTTTGTATTTGCTCTCTAGTAAATCTACCATTAAACCATTCTCCATCTAACTCTGCGTCATACGCCTTATAAAAATTAATAGAAGGTACATTCCAATCCAATACTTGCCACTCCATTCTACCACTATTCTTCTCCTTTGAATATTTAATGACTGCTTCAAAAAGAGCTTTCCCTGCTCCAATTCCTCGTTTACTTTTAGTTACAATTAAATCTTCCAAATAGGTACATCTCCCTTTCCAAGTAGAATATTTCTCATAAAAAATAGCAATACCAATTATCTGACCTCTGTCTTCTGCAACCAACAACTCATAAATAGAATTTCCGCCAAACCCATCATCAATCAATTGCTCCAAGCTTAACTCTACTTCTTCTGGGGCCTTTTCATAAAGAGCTAATTCATGAATTAGTTCAAGTGCTGCCTTGCAGTCTCCTGCCTTTCCCTTTCTAATGATGAAACTCATTGTTTTTATAGCAAAAATAGGAATATGAACCTCATTTTTTTGTTCGATTTAATTCATAGATCAAACCTCTGAATTTTACGATATTTGCTACCTATTTGCCAATTAAAATCAAAGCAACCATGAGTGGAGTTAAAACCCTAAGTGAATTCATTATTGAACGTCAAGATGACTTTCCATTTGCCAGCGGAGAGTTAACTAGATTATTGAATGATATCGTTATTGCATCCAAAATTGTAAACCGAGAAGTAAACAAAGCTGGATTAGCGGATATATTGGGTGCAACAACTCAAGAAAACATTCAGGGAGAAATACAACAAAAATTAGACGTTTATGCGGATGACCAGTTTATTGCTGCATTAAGGAATGGTGGAGAAGCTTGCGGAATTGCATCAGAAGAAAACGATGATTTTCTTGCATTCGAAAGTTTGAGATCAAGAGAAGGGAAATACATTCTCTCATTTGATCCATTAGACGGATCATCTAACATTGATGTAAACGTTTCTATTGGCACCATCTTTAGTATTTACCGAAGAGAATCTGAAGTTGGAACATTGGCAAAAGAGGCTGACTTTTTACAAAAAGGAGAAAATCAAGTAGCGGCTGGTTATGTTATTTACGGTTCTTCAACCATGTTAGTCTACACTACAGGAAAAGGCGTAAATGGCTTTACATTAGACCCTTCCATTGGGGAGTTTTGCCTTTCTCATCCCAACATGATGATTCCTAAAAATGGAACCATCTACTCAATGAATGAAGGAAATATGTCTTATTGCTCTGATGCCATTAAGAACTATATTGCCTACTGTAAAGAAGTAGATACAGAAACAAAAAGACCTTATTCTGCAAGATACATTGGCTCAATGGTTGCTGACTTCCACAGAAACATGATTAAAGGAGGTATTTTTATTTATCCTGAAACAACAAAAGCTGTAAATGGAAAGCTTCGATTGCAATATGAATGTAACCCTATGGCCTTTATAATGGAACAAGCAGGAGGAATCGCTCATACAGGAACTCAAAGAATCATGGAAATACAACCAACAGAACTTCATCAGAGAGTCCCAACCATCATGGGTTCTTCCAATATGGTCGAAAAGCTGTTGAGCTATTATTAATACTCTCCTTCATTTTAAATCAGTTTCAATGAAATTTCTTTTCAATGTACTTTTTTATATTTTTATTTCACTTTTCTCAACTACATCATTATACTCCCAAAACATAGACAGTTTAACAGAATTAACTAATTCAAACAATCTTCAAATAAAGAATTCAGGATTAATCGAATTGGCAGAATATTACATAGAGAAAGACTCTTTAAAATGCCTTCAGTATGCTGAAATGATTCCTTCTAATATATTGGCAGATGTTAAATACGATTCTATTTGTATTAGAAAAATTAACCTGTTAACAACATTTGGTCAATCTGAAAAATCAACTACTTTTGCTTTAGATCGAGCTAATTTCCTAGCGTTAGAATTAGATTCTTCTAATTCCCAACTCATCACCTGGAACTCTTACATCAGTGAATTGTACTTTAATCAATATCAATATCAGAAAGCGTTACCTTGGGTTAAAAAGAATATTAAAGCAATAGAAGGAAACGGTGTTACAGATGAGTTAGGTAAATTGACCTACCAGGCAGGAGTCTTGAATTATGCATTATCAAACTACTTAGAAGCGTTAGAATATGCTTTTAAGGCTACCGAGATTTTCCAAGAAACGAAAAACGACAACCAATTAGCAGCCTCATATTTACAGTTAGGGAACTTATATTATTTCTTAGATAGTAAAATAGATGCAGAAGAATACTATCGGCTTGCAAAAAAACACTATATCTCCAAAAATGATAGTCTTGGTTATGCAAATTGTGTTTCAAATATTGGTCTAATCAAAATTGACCAAAAAGATTACCAAGCAGGAATAGATCTTGAAAGACAAGCCTTACCAATAATTCTTAAAAGCAAAAATGAAATCGCGACAGGAAACATTTATCACTATCTAAGTGAAGCCTATTTAGGGCTAAAAATGTACGACAGCTCTTCTGTTTATGTGGATAAGTCGATTCTCTCTAACAAAAAGACTTTCTACTACGAAGGCTTATGCATTGATTACCTTATTAAAACCAAAATTGCTCTAGAAAAAGAGGACTCGAATACAGCCAACAAATTTCTTAAAAGAGCACAAGAGTTTGACAGTTTACATCCCAATTTAGATTCAAAAAAAGACATCTTATTTCTTTTGTCTCAGCTTCAAGGAATTGAGGGGAATTTTAAAGAGGGGTTCAAAAACTTCAAGCGGTTTTACGAAATAGAAGATAAGCTAAGAAAAAGCGACGACAAATTGAAGTTACTAGCATTTAAACAAAAGTCAAAGCTTTCTCAGATTCAATATGAACTAAATAAAGCTAAGGATCTAAACAAGTTAGAAACCTTAAAGAATAAAGAGCAAAAACAGCTTATTTACATTATCTCCGGAATTGCCATCGTACTAATTGTTATGCTCATTATTGCTATCATTTTACTTAGAAGAAATAAAACATTAGCAAAGTCATTAGGACAAGGGCAGCAAAAAATTAAGGACGAATTAGCCATCAAAGAATCTTTGCTCAATGAGATTCATCATAGAGTCAAAAATAACTTACAGGTTGTTTCTAGTATGCTAAGTCTTCAGACCCAATTTATAGACAACAATAGCTTACAGCAGGTTATTAATGATTGTAGGAGTAGAATCAATTCAATGTCACTGATACATGAGAGTTTGTATAAAAAGGAAGATGGACTTGAAACTCCGTTTAATTTTTACATAGAACAACTTATCCCACAACTTATAGACACTTATCAAGTTGATGAATCTAAAGTTAAATTAATAATGACTCTTGATAACGTTTTTCTCAGTCTAGATGAGTCTTTACCTTGTGGTTTGTTAATTAATGAGATTGTTTCAAATAGTTTAAAGCATGCTTTTCCAAATGGTCAAGCTGGCCAGCTAAAAATTGACCTTTTCAGAAAAGGAAAGTTAATTGCTCTGACGCTCTCAGATAATGGCATAGGCTTTGACCCTATTCAGAAAGCAAACCAAAATGACACATTTGGTCTATTATTAATTGACACTTTAGTGAGTCAGCTAGAGGCAGAGTTTAGCTGCTCAACAAAAGCCGGAGTGCATTATGAGATAAAGTGGACTTCAAACTCCTAAATTGTCAATGAAAAGAAGCCGATCAATATTATTCTATGGGTTATTAATAATCGGACTATTTTCAATCTATTTTTCTTCTCTACACCATAATTTTACCCATCTTGATGACCACGTTCAAGTAGTTGAAAACTTATCTATTCGCTCCATAGACATTGAATCGATTACCCATATTTTCTCAAGTACTACAGTTGGGATGTATCAGCCTCTAACCACATTATTTAATGCTATAATCTACCAAAATTTTGGCTTAAATGCATTTTACTATCATTTCTTGTCTTTACTTTTTCACTTATTCAACTCTATTTTAGTTTTCAAACTACTGAGCTACTTTTTCAAATCAAAGAATCTAAGCTTTTTTCTCAGCTTTTTATTTGCATTTCATCCCATGCAGGTAGAAAGTGTAGCATGGGTTTCGGCGCTTAGTAGCCTCACATTTACCTTTTTCTTTTTGGCAAGTATTTTTAGTTACTTCAATTATCGTAAATCATATAAAAAGAAATTTTATTATATAGCTTTAGTTTTATTCATCCTTGCTTGCCTTTCTAAATCTTCAGCAGTAATTCTACCCATTATTTTAATCTTGTTTGAATTATTTCAGGGAGATAAAGTCAGATCCATTTGGAAAAATAAAATCTCTTTCCTATTCGTTTCCATTTTCTTCGGTATCATCACATTGTTGAGCAGAGAGTCTGCAGGACACCTATCTGACTTATCTGAAAACTTCGATTGGATAGATCGAATCTTTTTAGTTTCTCATTCTATTCTTTTTTATCCTTTTACATTTCTTTTCCCATTTAAACTTTCTGCATTCTACCCCTATCCTGAAATTGAAAACAGTAGTTTGCCTATTCTCTATTATTTAAGTCCAATTGTTCTTGTAGGACTTTCTATTCTGATTTACAAATTTAAATCCAATCGAAAAATATGGTTTGGTACCATTTTTTATTTTATTGGTATTGCATTAGTATTACAAATTATTCCTGTTGGAAATCAAATTACAACAGACCGATACATCTACTTGCCCATGTTTGGACTGCTAATTATACTAGCTAGTGTCTTATCAAAGTTACAAGACAAAAAAGCCTTTAATGTCTTATTCTTAATCCCGCTTTTTTTGGGTTTCTTAAGTTTTGAAAGAAGTAAAATCTGGAAAAATGATGAACAACTTTGGAAATCAGTTTTAGAAGAATACCCTAATGTTTCCCAAGCTTATAATAATTTAGGCTCATCTGCTTTAGAGAACAAAAAACCTCAGGAAGCATTCAATTATTTCGACAAAGCAATACAACTCCAGCCGAGCTATGCTGATGCCTATTCGAATAGAGGGAACCTTTATTCACAATCGGGAAAATCGTCAGAAGCAATTAAAGATTATAGCAAAGCTATTGCTCTTAAAGAACATGCCGATGCTTACTTTAATCGAGGAAATGAGTTCTCAAAAGTAGGCGACCTCAACTCAGCAGTAGTAGACTATACTAAAAGTTTATCGTTAACTCCTAAGTCCGATACCTATACCAATAGGGCTTTTGCTTATTTAAAGTTGAATAAAACGGCCTTAGCTAAAAATGATCTCAATCAGGCCTTAACAATAGATGCTAAATTCGATAGGGCTATTTTCTTAATGGGACTCATAGAGCGAAATTCAGGAAATCAACAACTAGCTTGTCAATTTTTTCAAAAGGCTATGTCATTAGGAAATGTAAATGCTAAATCTGCTTATCTTAAATCTTGTCGTTAATGAAACGTTGCTTTTACTAAACGATCTCGCCCATATAAATCCTCTCTCAGCTCAATATCCGAAAAAGGCCCATTATTCAGCAAGACAACTATTTCTTTCCCTAAATCTTCATGAATTTCCCAATACAATCGTCCTCCATTCTTCAATATCTGTGGAGCAATTGCAATCATTCTTTTATAGAAAGTAAGAGGATCTCCCTTTGGAGCTAGTGCAATAGTGGGCTCATATTCTACTACATTTTTATCTAATCCTTCTAATTCTTCTTCTCTAACATAAGGAGGGTTACTCACAACAACATCATAGTGACGTTTTGGAATTTGGGTTAAAATATCAAGATCTTCAAACGTCACCTTGGCTCCTAAGTTTACTGCATTTTTTCTAGCCGTTACATTCGCATCCGTTGAAATTTCTAACGCATCTACTGCTTCAAATTTCCCTTCTAGATCTAATGTAATCGGAATACAACCACTACCTGAACCAATGTCTAGAATTATTCCATCGCCTGCTATCTCCTCTTCTAAAATCCATTGAACTAATTCTTCTGTTTCCGACCGTGGAATTAGGACACTTTTGTCTACATAAAACTCCCTCCCATAAAACACACTTTGGTTAATGATATAATCAATAGGCTTATGATTTTTAAGCTCCGCTAGTGCAGAAAGAAGTTTTAAAGCATCTTGTTCATCCACTTCAATATGTCCATTTAAGACCGTCTGAGTCCTATCCAATCCTAAATAAAAATCATAAAGGATGACAATGTGATTTCGCAACTCATTCTCTTCGAATTGAGTTTTGAGTTCTTTTTTAAATATGGCAGTAAAGTCAACTAAAATCATTCGAAAGGCTTCTTTTTATGAATGCCCGAAGTTAGTATTTTATCTACTTTTGAGACTGTGAACGAACAGGAACTCCTCTTTATGAAACGTGCTTTCTTACTTGCAAACTTGGGTAAGTTTAGTACGGCTCCGAACCCTAGAGTGGGGGCAGTTATCGTATACAATGATAGAATTATAGGAGAAGGTTTTCATCAAGTTTATGGTGGCAATCATGCGGAAGTAAATGCTGTGAATGCTGTTCAAGACAAAAGCTTGCTGCCTTTATCGACCATATATGTTAGTTTAGAACCCTGTGCTCATTTTGGAAAAACACCTCCTTGTGCTAGCTTACTTGAAAAACACAAATTCAAAAAGGTCATTATTTCTAATAGAGATCCTTTCGAGAAGGTAAATGGAAATGGTATTTCTATCCTGAAAAACGCTGGGATTGAAGTTCAATTAAATCAATTCAATAAAGAAGGCCTTGCAGTTAACAAACGATTTTTTACTTTTTATCAAAAGAAAAGGCCCTACATCATTTTAAAGTGGGCAGAATCGAAAGATGGTTTCATCTACAATGAAGACCTTCAGAACAATTGGATCACGAATTCAGTATCTAAACAACTTGTTCATTTATGGCGTGCAGAAGAAGCAGCCATCTTGGTTGGGAAAAATACGGTAAAAGCAGACAACCCAGAGCTCACCATTCGTGAAGTGATAGGTAAAAACCCAACTCGAATAATCATTGATGAAAATTTAGAATTACCTAGAGATTCAAAGGTATTTGATGAAAAATCTCAGACACTGGTCCTAAATTCTCAAAGAAATTCTAAAGAAAACAATCTTGAGTTGATTAAAATAAATACACGGCAGCATCTATCACGAGCCGTTTGCAAAGTTTGTTTTGACAAAAAATTACAATCAATCATAGTTGAAGGCGGGAAGCATACAATCGATCAATTTATTGAATCAGGATTATGGGACGAAGCACGTATTTTTATGGGCGACAAAGTCTTCGATAAAGGAATTTGCGCGCCAAGCATTCAAGGAGAAGAGGAATATAGAACCAAAATAGAATCTGACGAATTAATTATTCTAAAAAATAACAAAGCATGACCTACCTATTATTGAGCGTCCTTTGTTCTTCAGCCATCTTCATTCTTTTCAAGTATTTTCAAAAATTTAAAGTAAATACATTTACCGCAATTGTGATCAACTATTTAATTGCAGGTATAACTGGCTTCTCTACCTTAGGCGAAAAATTCGACTTAGAACGAATCAGCTCAAGCCCCTGGTTTACAAATGCGTTAATCCTTGGTGTAGTTTTTATTTCTCTCTTCAACATTATGGCTTTTGCAGCTCAGAAGCTGGGACCTTCAGTAGCCTCAATTGCCAATAAAATGGCATTAATCATCCCTGTTACCTTCGCTATATTTTACTATGGTGATAGCATTAATTTTCTAAAATTTTGCGGAATCTTTTTAGCTTTAATCGGAGTTTATTTAGCAACTTATAAAACAAAAGTAGCTGGCCAAAAAATTGATAAAAAACTTATTCTAATTCCTCTTGTTTTATTCCTTGGCTCCGGTTTTATTGATGCTTTTTTAAAATATAATCAAGATCTGTACTTGGCCCAAAATACTTTCGATGCAAAATTGTTTCCCGCAATCACCTTCTTAACTGCTTTTTGTATTGGAGCATTCGTTATGGCTTTGGATAAGTCTAAAAGAAGTTTTGACAGACCAACGCTACTTGGGGGAGTTCTTTTAGGTGTCATTAATTATGGCTCGATCTACTTTTTAATTCAAATATTTAACCACACAAGTCTAGAAAGTTCTGTCGTTTTTCCAATCAATAATATGGGAGTTGTATTATTGACTGCTTTTTCATCTGTCATGATCTTTCATGAAAAATTTTCGCTTAAAAATAAAATTGGAATTCTCGTTTCAGTTCTTGCATTAATTCTAATTATCTTTTCAAGGTGAGTACCTATAGAACATTAAAATTGAGTTCTACCTCCTTTTACAAAGAGAAAGGAAGTAAGTTTTACGGGTATGCTTTTCCAATAACTACAAAAGAGGATGTTAAGAATAGGCTGTCAGAAATACAAGAAGAACATCCTAAAGCAAGGCACATTTGTTCTGCATTTTTATTACGTACGGGAGATCAAGAATATTACATTGCCAACGACGATGGAGAGCCTTCTAATTCTGCAGGAGCTCCAATTTTAGGTCAAATTCGATCGGCGAACATTACTAATACTTATATAGCCGTAGTGCGATATTTTGGTGGCACTAAACTAGGAGTCGGAGGGTTAATTGCTGCTTATAAGCAGTCTGCGGCTGAAGCCATAGAAGTAAATAAGATTATTGAAGTAGAGCCGCAAGATTCCTTCTCTTTTAAAATCGGCTTCGACAAAATGGGCAGCATATTATCCGTCATCGATAAAAATCAATTAAACACTAAAATCGAAAATTTAGTTGATGGGGTTCAAATAAAGTTATTGTTTGCAAAAAAGGATAAAGAAAAAATCATGAGTTTGTTTGACCGTTGGGAATTGAATTAATTACTTTTTCTTAGTTGTCATGTTCTCCAACAGGTCTTCGTACTTTTTAATATTCTTAATATACTCTTTAGTATCAAAGGAGAAATCCCAACGCGCAGTATAGCTATTTAAGACTCCCAAACCTACGGAAGCTCTTCTCTTATCTACATTTAGCGGATCTTCTAGTGCTTGAACATAATAAGCTCCATCAGAAGCAGTCCCTATTTGACTTCCATAAATCTGCTTCTTTCCAGTTCTTAAGTTTACTCTATCTTCTAACAGTGCTAAACTAGAACCTCTTGCCTTTCCATCTTTAACTGCTTGCCGCATCATTGGTAAATACTTTTGCTGCGTTTCAATTGGAGCATGCTGTATCACTAGGAATAAAGTTGAATTTCCTTTGACTCCTACAACTTCGGAACCCAGCCAGCCTCTCTCATCTAGCAAATTTGTTATTGCCAGTTCATTTATTGAATCTTGATATTGAATTGTCACCCATAAGTTTTTAACCGTATCTGATTTCCAACCAAACTCATCCATTAATTCCCGAGATTTCAACCTTAGCTTCTGGTCTAACTCATGAATAGAGTCTAACATTGTTACCAATGGTTTTTCAAGATCTTTCTCTGCAAGTTCTTTATTTGCTCTTACATAGCTTACTATTTCTTCCCAGCTCTTCTCTTGATACAACGATTTTAAATCGACATCTGTAGTTAAATGACTTATATTATTATATTTAGACTTCCCATCAGCTAAGCGATAAAGGTGATATAGAGCAGAATCTTTTTCTCCTGCTAAGGCATATGAACAAGCTGCATTGTATCGATCATTAGGATAAGCTTTTCTTCCAATTAGAGCAAAACCTTCTGCATAGGTATTGGCTGACTCCTTGTATTTTTTTGCTTCATAAAGCTTATACGCCTCCGAGACTTTAGACTTATAGCCTTGCATATCGTCTTGAGCACTCAGTCCTGTTAAAAAGAAAAATGCTGTGAGAGAAAGAAGAAGCTTAGAATGTTTCATAATAATTTTTAACTACTTGAGAAATTCAATCCTTTATAAATGAGCTTTCAATTTAATAATTGAAAGAAATTAATTAGCCGGCTTATCTTTTTAAACATCCCCTACCATAGACATATACCTTCTCATGTAGTGTTGAGCAGCTAGGCTTTGAAATGAAAAATTTAAAAGGATAGCAATGAGTAGTTCGATTGATTTCAAATGCTTCATTTCCTTAAAACTAAAGAACATTTTCCATACCCCTCTATATAACTACTTTTTCTTAACAAGCTTTAATATATCTTCTTTTCGGATTAGGCCAAGAACAAGTGCAAATCCTCCAAACAATGCCATTATTGCTATTGCATGTATTTTAAAGTCGGAAAAATAGCTTTTCGTATAATAGGAAATTCCACAGGCTAACAGCACAAGAAGGCTCTGTCTTAGTATAAATGGAATTTCATAAGGCATTCCAAATGTTCGTTTCGAAATAATTATCTGGGCCAAAATCACGAATGCTTGAGTCACTAAAGTAGCAACAGCTGCTCCATACGCTCCTTGCTTTGGAATCAGCCAAAAATTTAATCCAAGATTAACTAACATACCAATGAAGGATACAATATTTAATTGCTTTAAACTTCCGTTTGCGGTAAGTAATGTTCCATAAATATAGGTCAAAGCAATCGCAACAAATGAAATCATCAACACTTGATAAATTTCAGCAGAAGCATCTATATTAGATAAATACAATATATCCATTATCTCCCTTGAGTACATGAAAGAAATGGTTGCAACTGCCATCGCAGGAATAAAAATCAGATTAAAAGAGGTACTAACGAGCTTGCCTACATGCTCTTTATTCTTTAACATTCTTGAAAAAGTTGGCAGTAGTAATCCGGCGAATAAATAGCCAAACATGTTAAAGCCTTCCAATAATCGATATGCCTGTGAATAGATTCCTACTTCGGCTCTACCATTGGGTAATAAGCGTTCTATCATCACAACATCTAGTCGATAATAAAATGACATGAGTAACACTAGCAATGCAAATGGCAAGCTTTGTTTTAGAATAATTCTAAATAGCTTTATATCAATTTCCGGACGATAAAATTCCGCCTTCATATACACCAAAACAAAAGCGATAATTAACGTGATCAAATAAGCCCAGGTCTGAGCATAGGCGAACCATTCAATTTCAAATTCCCCTTCAAAATAACTACTCCATAATAAAATACTGCAAAGAATTATCATAATTACCCTGTCCATAATGGAAAGGATTCCTTCAGTTTTAAACAAGTGTAATCCTGTAATATTCGAGCGTAAGTATAAAACCATAGAAGCCATAATCTGATTGATACTCAAAACAAATAACAAGAAAAAAGCTCGATCTTCATACCCAGCGATTAACCCAAACAATAGAGTAGCTATTAAATAGATAATTCCTAAAATCAGTTTAACATTAAATATTCCTGAAAAATAACGCCGTAGCATATGGGAATGCTGTGCTATGTTTCGATTATTATAATTAGTGATTCCGAAATCCAAAATGATATTTAAGAGAATAGCGAAGCCAAAAATGGAAGCATACAATCCATACTCTTCTGCTCCTACTTTATTTTGGACGGTACGATCTATTCCCAAAATCCAAAATGGCTTTACCAGTAGATTTAGGAACAGTATGAAAATGAGATTATTAATAAACTTTCTTTGCATTCAGAAGGTTAGAATATTACGAAACAAAGTAAAGCAATATAGATAGATCGTTTCAACAGAGGAACGTATATTTGCAGCCATTATTTTGTAGCATGAAGATGAACGTTGAAGAATTCTTTACCCTTTTTGTTGAGGAGTTAAAAGGAAACAAAGACTTACAATATTATTATAAGTATCTGGAAAATCCAGCTAAGTTTGAGTATAGAAAGGCGTACTTCTGTCAACGACTCCAATACATTGCAGATAATATAAAAGACCCCAGTTTGAAAATTTGGGATTGCGGTTGTGGATTTGGAACCACTGCTATCTTTTTATCGATTAACGGAATTGCTTCTCATGGAACAACCTTAGAGCATTACATCAAACAAATTCCAGGAAGGCTAGAATATTGGAGTAAGTTTGGCGATGTTAGCAAATTCACATACTCCTATGAGAATATTTTCGATCATCAGTTCGAAGCGAATAGTTATGATTTAATCATTATTCAAGATACCCTTCACCACTTGGAACCGTTAGATGAAGCATTGAGAATTTTACACCATGTTTTAAGTAAAAAAGGAAGGTTATTGATTATTGAAGAGAATGGGAATAATATTATTCAGAATGCAAAGTTATTTAAGCAAAGGGGTAACAAAAGGATTATTACTATTTACGATGAAAGCTTAAAAAAAGACATTCTGTTAGGGAATGAAAATATACGAAGCCTAGCAACCTGGCAAAAAGCTTTTCAAAAGGAAGGCTTTAATATTGAACAAAACACTGTTCAATATATTCGATACTACTTACCTTTTGCCTTTCTGAATGAAAATGCTAAAGAAAGGATTGCTAAAGAACAGGCTCTTTGGAAGAAAAATAATTTTTTAAAAGAGTATTTCTTTTTTGGAATCAATTATATGGTAGAAAAGGTATAAGTTGTACCCTATGAAAGTTGCCGTAAATACCAGATTATTGGTTCCAGATAAAATGGACGGCATAGCACGTTTTACCTTCGAGACACTTCAAATCATCACTAGAGAGCATCCTGAGATTGAATTCACATTCATTTTCGACAGAAAAGTTGCGCTTAGCACATTTAGCTTTCCAAAGAACGTGAACTTCGTTTCCATACCTCCACCAGCTCGACATCCTGTTTTGTGGTACATCTGGTTTGAAATAACACTTCGTAATTTCATCAATAGGAATTCGTTTGACTTATTTCTTTCTCCGGAAGGATGGATTCCTCCGAAACTAAATTGTAAAAGCCTGGCGGTAATGCACGACTTAAACTTTGAGCATCACCCTGAAAATATTATTTGGAGTCATCGTAAGTATCTACTGCATTTCTTCCCAAAGTTTGCTCAACGAGCCACACGAATTGCTACTGTTTCACAATATTCAAAACTAGATATCTCAAATTGTTATCACATCCATCTAAACGATATCGATGTTGTTTATAATGGTGCCAACTCAATCTTTCAGCCAGCTTCAGAAAAAGAGATAAAAGAGTTTAAAGAGTACTGCACTGCAGGCTGCGAATATTTTATTTTCATTGGCACCCTGCATCCCCGAAAAAATCTAGAAAATTTGTTTCTAGCCTTTAATTCTTTCAAAAAAGAAAATAAAAACGATATTAAACTCCTAGTTGTTGGAAATAAAAAATGGTGGCCTAATGAATTAGAGCAGGTCTATCAATCATTAACTCATAAAAAAGAAATTTTATTTATGGGTAGACTTTCCGACCAAGAATTATCGAAAGCCCTATCTGGCGCAGTAGCCTTAACCTACCTTCCCTACTTTGAGGGTTTTGGAATTCCTATCCTAGAGGCTTTTCAAACAAGAACCCCTGTTATTACATCAAATGTGACCTCTATGCCTGAGGTGGCTAATGGAGCTGCATTACTCGCCGACCCTAAAAATATCGATCAAATTGCTAATACAATGCAAACAATTATTTCAAATTCCGAAAAAAGAGATGAAATGATAGAAAAAGGAACTACTAGAGCAAAAGATTTTTCTTGGGAGAAGAGTGCAAAATTATTGTGGGAAAGCATGCAAAAAACGTTAAAAACATGAGTTTAAAAATCTTTTTTGAAAAGGGAAAAATAGAAGTTGGATGCGACGAAGCTGGAAGAGGCTGTTACGCAGGACCAGTTTATGCAGCGGCTGTCATATTAGATCCTAAAAAAAGAAATGCCACATTAAACGACTCTAGAAAAATCAGTAAAAAAACAAGAGACGAACAACGCATATGGATTGAGAAAAATGCCATAGACTGGGCAGTCGGAATAGTTTCAGCAAAGGAAATAGATGAGATCAATATTTTAAACGCCTCTTTTCTAGCAATGCACCGAGCTATTGAACAACTAACAGCCAATTTCGATCACTTATTAATTGATGGAAATCGATTTAACGCATACGCAAACAAACAGCATCATTGTATTATTAAAGGTGATAGCAAATTCAAAAATATTGCAGCGGCCTCCATCCTTGCAAAAACACATCGGGATGAATACATGCAGAAAATTGCTATTGACTTCCCTCAGTATGATTGGCAAAACAATCAGGGGTATGGTACGCTAAAACATCGTAAAGCATTAGTAGAACATGGAATTTGTGAGCACCATCGAAAAAGCTATCGACTATTCTCTGAATCAACAAAGTAAATCTCATTTGTCGTTCACTATACATACTTACCCTATAAAAAGGTATTTTTGCCTTATTAATCATTAAATTTTATAGATGAAAAATCTATTACGTACGATAATATCATCCTTCTTCTTAGCAATTATTCTATTTGCTTGTACTGAAGATTATTTTGAATTTGATAAAATAAAAACAGATGATTGGCGACCAGAACTGGCCTTACCCCTAATTAATTCGTCACTAACACTTGGCGACATTATTCTTAAGAGCGATACCACAGGTATAGTAAATACTAACTCAAATGGAAACATTGAAGTAGTGTACAAAAGCTCCGTTATTTCTACTGACGGAAATAGAGTCTACATTGTCCCAACTCAAACTTTTGGAGAAAAATTTGACACTCCTATTCCAGCTTTAAACTTAGGAATTAACTTTCCTATAGACACAACGCTCGATTTAGAATTTAAAGATACTAGTGGCTTTGAAGTTGTGGTAGACAGCATGTTATTAAAGCAAGGTCAATTGGTCTTTACCATTGAAAACGAATACCCGTATGAAATCGTGTTAAACGCTAATTTTAGGGCTTTTACAGATAGTAATGGTGATACTTTAATTTTAAATTATCTTGTTCCTGCGGCGGCTGTAAATGAAACAGTAGTGAGATCTCAAGTAGTAGATCTCACTGGCTATCAACTAAACATGACAGAAGATGCTAACGGAGACCCTGCTGAAAACAAAATGCCTATTGATCTTAGTTTGAGAATTCAATTTATCAATGGTGTTGCTTCTGCCCCAGGAGATGAGGTTAGGCTTTCTGGTGCACTTGCTAATATCGATTTTAAAGAATTCTATGGTTATCTAGGAAATACTCCTCTAGAAATTGAAAAAGATACGATACTAATCGATTTCTTCAGGAGCTTTCAAGAATTTGCGAAAGAAGATCTTTTCATTTCCAATCCATCATTAAATGTTACAGTTTTCAATAGTTTCTCTGTTCCGATTGATTTTGACTTTTTGTATTTAGATGCAATCAATAAAAATAGAACTCCATCAGTTTTAGGATTTATTTTACCAGATTCTCTTAAACCACTCATGGTAAATTCTCCTATTAAATATGGTAGAGAAATGACCAATGTTCAACTTAATAGAGATAACAGTAATATTGATGAAATACTTTCACATTTAATTCAAGAAATCGCATTTGATTCTAGGGCTCAATTTAATCCAAATGGAGTTCC
>JAESST010000331.1 GCA_016763995.1 Flavobacteriales bacterium
AGTTTCTAAGAAACTCATCTCTTTACTCCAAATTTTGAATTTTTAATCTATTTTTAAAAAACATTAAAATTATACGGGGCTTTTTAGACAGTCTGACGTTACCTGTATCGTTAGTGGCGTTTTAAAATCACTAAACTTTCAGCTACATAATAAACTTCGTTTAGTGAACTTAACTTTGAGTCTTGCAATTAGTAGCCATTAACTATACAGATTGTGTATGCTCCTTTCATTTCTTTCGAGTTAAATAATATAAATTCCAAAATCCCGAATTTGCTTCCACAATATCTGGAAATCCATCATTATTTAAATCTCCTATTTCTACATTATAAGTATCATCTTTTAAGTCTTCTCTTAATTCAATTTCCTTAAATTTTCCATTACTTTTCCCTATAAACACATAATTCTGTTGTTCAGAATTACCTTCTACTATATCCAAAATACCATCTTGATTTAAATCCGTAATTTTTATTGAATATGTTAATCTTTCTTTTTCAAATAAAAATGTTTTGTTAAAAGAACAATCTTTATTTCCAAAGTAAATAATATTCTTTGAACCTAAATTACCTGTTATAATATCTAAAAACCCATCATTATTGAAATCTCCAATGTCAACAGAGCGAGTATCTTCATTTTCATTTCCAAATTCTATTATCTTTTTCTGGAAATTATTTTTCCCATCATTCAAAAATATTTTGTTTTTAGACTTTCGTTCTGCTGTTATTAAATCTAAAAAACCATCATTGTTGATGTCAACTATTTTGGTTTGAATAGTTTGGTCATATTTATTTCCATAGCTTAAAATTTGCTCAAAATTACCTTTTCCATCATTTAGGCAGATTTCATTTACACGTTTTCTGTTTGAAATGATTAAATCTAAATCTCCATCTTCGTCAACGTCTATTATTTCTAAATTTCTTGAAGAATAACTTGGGTTGCCAAAAGAAATTCCCTTTCCATATGTGTATTTGTCAATTCCAAAATATATTTTATTTTCGGTTTTATCATTAACGACTGCAATGTCCATAATTCCATCATTATTTAAGTCTGCACCTTTAATTGAATATGAAGCATTAAGAAATTTTCCTATTGGTTGAGCCTTATTAAAACTTCCTTTACCATTGTTGTAATAAATATAGTTTTGTTCAGCCCAATGACGACCATTTGCAACAAGTGCATCTAAATCTCCATCTTGGTCTATATCAAATAAACTTATTGAAGCAGTTCGATTTGATTGAGTTCCTATTGACAAAAAACCATCGTGATTTTGGAATATCACATTTTGCGAATATCCATTGATGGATAATGTTAAAATTATGAATGATAATAGTATTCTTTTTCTCATCTGTTCTAATTGGTGTTAACATTCAAATAAACGGAAAGCTACATTTATTTCCTTTATATCGGTCAATTGATTCCTAACTCATGCTTTCGAACTTTACAAAACCTTTATTGAGAGAAGCCTTCTTGAACAGCTTTATAAGCTGTTTTTTTGTTTCCATAATAATCAATCACACTCCAGCTTGGTCCCGGCCAACAATCGTTGAGCTGCCAAAACAAACTGCCCATGCAATGCGCTTGCTTGTTGATATGGGCCTCAATGGCCATTTTAAGACCTTTTGCCTGTGTTTCTTGGCTTAGTCTTACAAAGTCTTCAAAATTGCTTGCTGAGTCATAATATTGCTCAATGTGTTGTAAAATTAATCCATTTCCGATGTAGCTCTTTTGACGATGCCTCATGGCTACAGAATTCAAGTATAAACTAGAATCGTCCATGTTTTTAGAAAGCGTTTCTATACTTGGAAAAGATTGAAACCCATATTCTACCATGAATCGACCAACATTTCGTTCAAAATTTTTAAAGGGCTCTCTTCCATGCCAAACGCCCCAATAATGCATGGAACCGTGGTTAAAATTCTCAGCTGTTCCCCAATTGCTTAGCGGTGAAGTAGGAGTGTAGTTTCTTTCCGAATCGTACTTGGCCAATTCATTTGGAATAAGCTCATGGAAAATAGCTTTGTTGTTCTTCCAAATTGCGATGGAGTCTTCAGAGGAATAGCCATATTGTTTTTGCCATCCCCAATTGTTCCAAGCAACTTCAATCTCATTGTTTCCGCACCATAAAGCAATGGAAGGGTGCTGACGTAGGCGTATCACATTCTCTTTTACTTCTTCTTTAATGTTTTCCTTAAGGTCTCTTATATCAGGATAAAGGCTTCCTGCAAACATAAAATCTTGCCAGACTAAAATTCCGTTTTGATCGCATAAATCATAAAAGATATCTTTTTCATAAATTCCACCTCCCCAAACGCGTAACATGTTCATGTTGGCCTCTTTTGCAGACTGAATTAAGTTCTCATACTGTTGGTTTGATACTCTGGTTAAGAAAAGATCTTGAGGAATATAATTGGCTCCTTTCATAAACACAGGCTGGCCATTTAACTTAAAATAGAAGGAAGTTCCAATGGAGTCAGGCTCGTTAATCAGCTCAATTGTTCGAATTCCATAGCTGTTTTTATGAGTAGCTATCTGATTGTTTTTGTAAGAAATCGAAATGCTTTGATGATACATGTGTTGTTCTCCCAATCCATTGCACCACCAAAGTTTAGGTTTAATTACTTCAAACGAACGTTTAATGTAATTTATGCCTTTTTTGAGTTGTTCTTTAATTGTGATAGAATCTATTTTAAACTCATATAAACCTGCTTTATCCACCTCTATTTTAATTTCAGAAAGTAGTCTTGCCTTTTCTTGATCGATGCTTTGAGTAGAGGTATAGATATCTAAAATTCTAGCTGAATTCCAAGTGTTAATTTGAATAGCTTTCCAAATTCCTGAGCTAACAAATCGAGGTCCCCAGTCCCAACCAAAATGGTAGGCGGCTTTTCTCGTAAAATTGCTCACCTTGCTTTCAATATCCATTGTCTCACTGCCCGAAGGTAAAACATGCGGGTAGTTTTGTACTGCTTTACGATGATGTAGGATTGGAGATTCAAAATGTATTCTAAGCGTATTTTGACCAGTTTTCAGTAAAGCTTTTACCTCAACTTGCCAAGAGCGAAACATGTTGTTGGCTGTTAAGATCAAACTGTCGTTCAGGTAAACCTTTGCATAAGTATCTAAGCCTTCAAAATCAAACTCAATGTGTTGTTGCTTTGAATAATGCTCATCTAACTTAAAAACAGAATGATATACCCAGTTTTTCTCTTCAATCCATCTTAGTTTTAACTCATTTTGTTCAAAATATGGGTCCTCGATGATCCTATTATTCAATAAATCTAAATGAACAGAACCCGGAACTATTGCAGGAAGGGAATTCGTATCTCCTTCTTCACTGAATACCCAATCAATAGCTAATTCATCTGAGAAATTAGGCAGAAGACGCTGTTCTTGATGACAAGAGAGAAAGGCAAGTAAAACAACTAAAGTAACTGCGGTCTTCATTTAAAAAGCTGAATTATCGATTCTATTTTTTGAGGATCTGGAATACTCCTTTTTCCCATGCCCAACTCATCTGTTTGGCTTACAAATTGATGAGAAGTAAAATGTAAAGCATCTATTCCAGTGGAGGCTAGATCTATTGCATGATCGCTAGATACACCGCTTCCTGCCATGATTTGAATTCTTCCATTTGCTGTTTTTACTAGCTGAATAATCGTCTCAATTCCTTCTATTGCCCTTGGCTTAGTACCAGAAGTTAGAATTCTATCAAAACCTAATTGAATGATCTGCTCTAGACTCGTAATAGGATTAGGAACATAATCAAAGGCCCTATGAAAAGTGACTTCTAAGTTCATGTTTTTGGAGAAATCAAGAAGTGCTTTGTTGGAAGGGATATCAATTTCATGATTAGGGCTTAGACAGCCAAACACAACACCAGAGATTCCAACTGCTGCTAAGCTTTCTATGTCTTGTTTCAATAATTCGATGACTGCATCAGAATAAACAAAATTACCTTCTAGGCTTCGAACCATTGCATGTACCTCTAATCCTTCGATTTCTGAGCATTTCTTTGCCAATGCGATACTTGGAGTTAATCCTCCAACAGACAAGGCAGAGCAGAGCTCTACGCGCTTTACTTCGTGTTCTTTTGCTAGCAAGGCTCCTTCGTAAGAATCAATACAAACTTCAAAAATCATTTAACTTGAATTTCATCTATGAATATCCATGCATCGGAGCCTGCAGCTTCGTGCCAATCAGGTACTTTTCCAATATTCTTAATTTTTATTCGCAAAGACTTTAAGTTAATCGCATTGCCTGTATTTTTAACGAGCATCTCTTCAATAAACTTTCCTCTTTTACTAGGGGACGATTTGCTTTTCGAAGAACCAAATCGTTCCCAATTTATTCCATCTACTGTAGATTCTACTTGTACTTCAAGGGGGATAAAAATCCAAGAATTATTGTATTGATAAAAGTTTAAACTTAAATTGCTAATCTTTTGATAGGGGCTTGAGTTGAATACTAATGTCTACGTCAGTTCCCCAGAAGCCTTGCCAATTTCCATCTTTAAAGTCTAATGTTCCTAGTTTGCTATCAACCAATGCATTCTCACCGCCTGCAGTGTACCATTTGTTAAATGCAGAAGCATAACTAACTTGGCTGTTCAATGCTTTGTGTTTGCTCAAAGGAATTTCATTTTTTTCTCCATACCGTTGGTTATTCTTGTATGCTTGTACATTAATGCTCTCAGAAGAGTTTAATAAAATTGGAGTGTCATAAACTAAAGAGTTAGTATCATTTTTATAGTTGTAATTAAGTGTTAATTGGTCAGAAGCAGCTGTTAGTACCAGGTACAAAGAATCGTTTTGAATCTTTGTTTGGTAACTAAATGGAATTTCTTCTTCTCCATATTGAACCTTATAGAATTCTAAAATAGGGTAGTGGGATTGAATTCTTCGATTAAAGTCTTTGTAATCTTTCTTTTCATCAGACCACAAAGCTTCGCTCATTCCTATCATTCTTGGAAATACCTTTTGGTCCAAAGTTTTTTCGTCAGGCACATGTTCTGTCCATATGTTGCATTCTGCTCCAATGATATAGCTTCTATTTTCAATTTCTAAACCTTGAGGAATAGGGTTGAAATTGTAAATCTTCTTTAAGTCAATTGACTTTAGATCATAGTCTAAGTAGGCATGTGAGGTAGGCGACATGATTACCTTGTTTCCTTGCCTTGCAGCTGCTATACCACCTTCCATGCCTCTCCACGATTGAACAACGGCTCCTTTTGTTAGTCCTCCTTCTAAAATTTCATCCCAACCAATAATCTCTTTTCCTTTAGAGTTTAAAAAGCCTTGAATTCGTTTGATAAAATAGCTCTGTAGCTCGTGTTCGTCTTTTAAGTTGTGCTCTTGCATTCGTTTCTGGCATTTTTCGCACTTCTCCCATCTAACCTTTGGAGCTTCATCGCCTCCAATGTGAATGTACTTAGATGGGAATAGGTCAATTACTTCTGTTAATACATCTTCCAGGAAGCTAAATACACTGTCGTTTCCGGCACAGTAAATTTCTTTAAATACTCCCCAATCATTGGCTACTTCTACTAATTTACCTGTACAAGAGAGTTGTGGATAGGCAGCAATTGCTGCTTGAGAATGGCCGGGTAATTCAATTTCGGGAATGATAGTAATGTGTTTTTTAGCAGCATATTGAACAACATCTCTTATCTCTTCTTTGGAATACAAACCTCCATATTTACTTCCATCTACTTCTGTCCGATAAGCAGCAATAGAGGCTAGTTTTGGATATTTATCAATTGCAATTCGCCAACCTTGATCTTCTGTTAAATGCCAATGCAGGGTATTCATTTTATATAGTGCAAGTAGGTCAATGTATTTTTTAACTGTTTTAACTGAAAAGAAATGTCGTGAACAGTCGAGTAGGAGTCCGCGGTGTTCAAATCTCGGAGCATCAAAAATTTCTACCAAAGGGATTTGATCATAATACGAATGATTATTTAACAACATTAGTTGTTTTAGAGTAGCCGATCCTCTAGAAATACCAATGGGAGTATTGGCAGTTAATAAAATGGTGTCTTTCGTAATCTTTAATCGATAAGATTCCGCATCGTGTTTCTCAAATGCGAAATCAAAAATTAGCTTTCGGGAGTAAATATTACTTGATTTTATTTGGTGCTTTTTAAAGAACTGCAATAATTCAATCGCTTGAATATCTAATTCTCTGGGGTGTTGAAAGTCAACCCCTTTGTCTAAAGCAAATTTACCTTCCTTTATGATGAGTTGGCTTGGCTTTGGAATTACATTGTAATTCAGAGCAATAGTGTCTTCATTAGAATGAGCTTGATTATAGCTTCCAAGAAAAAGTAGTATTGTAATTAAATATAAAAAATTACCACTCCATTTTATATGCTGCATCTATTAATTCTTCTTTATTTTGATCAGTATATGCATAGTTAAACCCAGAATAGGTGCTATAAGCTCCTGATTGGCCCTTTTTATTCAGTGCTAAAAATCCGACCTGTAATCCTTCCAAATTTTTATGTTTTTTAATAATTCTTTCCACTGCTAATTTACAAGCATCAGTAGGAGAGTGTCCTTGTCGCATTAATTCCACAACTGTGTGACTTCCTGCTATTCTAATCACTGCTTCTCCCATGCCAGTTGCACAAGCTGCACCAATCTCATTGTCAATAAATAAACCTGCTCCAATTAAAGGGGAATCTCCAACTCGTCCTGGTAATTTATATGCCCAACCGCTTGTGGTACATGCCCCCGAAAGATTACCCTCTTTGTCCATTGCTAACATGCCAATGGTATCATGATTTTCATGATTAATTTCAGGTTTTTTCTGTGTTTCGCTCTCTTTCCATCTTTTCCATTCAGCCTCAGTGTCAGGGCTTAATAAATTTGTCTTTTTAAATCCGTTTTCTAGAGCAAATTCTAACGCACCTGAACCTACTAGCATAATGTGGGGAGTGTTTTCCATTACTTTTCTAGCGACAGAAATAGGATTCTCTATATGCTGGAGAAAGGCTACTGAACCACATTCACTTTCGTGATTCATAATGCAAGCATCTAATGTGACATTGCCATCTCTATCAGGTCTACCGCCTAATCCAACACTTTTGTTGCTTACGTCAGATTCCGTTACTCTTACTCCAAGCTCTACTGCGTCTAAGGCAGACTTTCCCAACTTTAAGGATTTCCAAGCGGCTTTGTTTGCCTCTGTTCCATGTTTCCAAGTAGAAACTACGACAGGGTTATTTAGGGTTTTCTCACTTGTTGAAATGGAAACGTTTTGTTTATTAGAACTAGAAGCAAAGACAGCTTTACCAAAAAATAATCCTAAGGATGCAAAGATTGAAGTGTTTAAAAATGTTCTTCTTTTCATTTATTACTAATTCTTAATCCTTCGAAATTATGGAATTAGATGTAAAAGAGGATAGAATTATCGGACTAGAGTAACATTTCCTTTTAATATTTCTTGTTTTCCGTTTTTCAAACTTAATTTAATAATGTAATTATACATGCCCGCTTGTGCTCTTGTATTGGATGTGTTTTTTCCATCCCATGCAGTATTGTTACTATTGAAAATAAGCTCGCCCCACCTGTTATAAATACTTGTTTCAAATTTTTCAATGTCTCTCCCGAAAGGTTTAAAAGTATCATTAGTTCCATCATTATTAGGACTAAAAATATTGGGAGCAAAGTATTCAGAAAGCAAAACACTAATTTGGAAGGGCGCACTTTGAAGACATCCATCAGGGGTAGTAAGGCTTAAGTTTCCTGTATAGTTTCCGTCAACCGAGTAAATGTAAGTTGTAGTATCTATAAAAATAGAATCTCCATTTCCAAAACTCCAAATAGGATTTAGGGAATTGATTGTTGAGTTTAGGAACTCAATGGTATCACCTGTAAATAGAGTAGTTTCTGAAATAGAATAAATTAAATTCAAGGAAGGATGGAATCCGATAGCAATAGAATCTCTTAAAGTATCGCAGGTATTTCTGGATTCTACCCAGTACAAGTTACTATCAAATACCGTAATTGTTGGACTTGTTGCTCCTGTTGACCAGAAATAGATCGGTA
>JAESST010000332.1 GCA_016763995.1 Flavobacteriales bacterium
TATTTATATAGTAGACACTAATTAATTGTTATCTATTCATAATTAGCTCAATTCGAGGTCGCAGGTACAACTCAAGCAATTATTAAAAAATAATCTAAAGATGTAGCTCATCATTGAAGAAAATAAATTGTTTCAATGAACCTTAATCAAGTCCTTACCTACCAATAACAACTAATCATGAATCTACTAGAGAAAATAAAATTAATTGAAAGAGTAGATGCTCTAATCAGAAGAAAAGCAACTGGTACTCCTAGTCAACTCTCCAAAAAACTGGGTATCTCTAAAAGAAATGTTTTTAATCTCATCAATACTATGAAAGAGATGGGCGCCCCCATCTCTTTTTGTAAGAATACAAACAATTACTGTTATGAAGAGATGGTGGCCTTTACGTTTGGCTTTATTTCAAAAAAGCAACAAATTATTTCTCTTCCTTTATTTTGAGTGCAAAATATTTGCATTCCAACACAATAGCTTTGTTCTTGAAATCGATTTCGCAGGGAAACTCCAAACCCATTAAATGAGGAGAACAAACTTAATACTACATAAAATGAAAAAATTACTTTTTACATTAGCAATCACATTTGGTGCACTTGCTACTTATGCTCAAGGCAATGATTTAACTGTTAGAAACAATACTTCATCAGTAATAACAATAGCCACTGTTATGGTTTTTGACATAACCACATGTACCATGACTCAATTTGCTATACCCAATACAACAATACAGCCGTTTGGAATCGGAACAGTTACAGATTTGACAGGAAGCACTTCAGATGATTGGTATGAACTTAGATTACAAGCAGTACCTTCAGGTCTTGGTACAGCGGGAAGTTCACGTTCATACAATAAATGTTTACTACAATGTTCGCCTCCAGCAGACTATTCAAATGGATTAACGGCAGTCTGGAATACTACACTTTGCAATGATGTAGTAACCGTATTTTAAACTAAAATAGAAGAACTCGTTTGTATTAATTCAAGACGAGTTCTTTTTCCGTGCCTCTACTCTCTCCAATTCTTTTATAAGGTTTCTATTATTGGAAGATCAGCAGTTGAAGGAGTTTAACTAAATTAATTACAGATAGCACTAATTATGCTGCTCCTCTTCAAAGAGTGCAAAATAGTCGCATTACAACACTTTTTTTCAGAATCGTTTTCTCAGGGCAACTCCAAACCCTTTAAATGAGGAGAATATATTAAATACTACATAAAATGAAAAAATTACTTTTTACCCTAGCCATCACATTGGGCGCACTTGCTACCTATGCTCAGGCTACTAAATTAACTGTTAATAATACTTCTGCAACTACAATAATGGTAACAGTCTCAGTTGCAAATAGCTCATGTACCCCAATTACCTCGAGTCCTTCTGCAATACCGGTACTGGCAGGAGCCAGTGCAATAATTAGCCCCTTAACATCAAATGGTTCAGACTACTGGTATGCAGTTAGAGCAACTACTGTTGTTACGGGTACAGTGCTTACAACAGCTCCTAATTCAATCACTACATTTAACCAATGCGCACCACTACCTTGTACTCCTCCGTCTGATATTCTAAACGGATTAAATGCAATATGGACTATGCCATGTAACGATGAAGTAACCATCTTTTAAACTAAAATAGAAGAACTCGTCTGAAATTATTACAAACGAGTTCTTCTTTTCTCTATGCCTCTACTCTCTCCAATTCTATTATAAGATTTCTATTATTGAAAGCTCAGGAGATAAATGAGTTATTTTATTGACAAAGAAAGAGCTAAGCCCAAAATCTTAGCTCTTTTGCCTTTAGTACTAGTATCTAAATTGAGTTTATTTTACCCTACTTAAGGTGTGTTATGAAATTCTAGAGAGCTCCTTTAAATTCATATGTTTCAATAAATTAAACGCAAAGCTGAGCATATTCTTTACTTCATCTGTATGGGCAACATGTAAGTATTTAAAAATCATCAAAGCTTCACCGTTACTCTCTATGTGATGAATCTCATTTTTTTCCAGAAAATGAATGAGATCATCTGTAAAAAAAGTGCGAATCGCCTTTTCATCTTCTCCACTTAATTGAAATCGATTTGAGAAATCAGGGTATTCACTAAATTCAATATTGTGACTTGATCTTGAAAGCACTTTTACTCGATTAAAAATTTTAGAAAAGAGCCCTTTCTTATCTATTATAAACCGCGGTATTTGATATGGAACTCTTATAATTTGGACAGTAGTTTGATATATTTCAAGGGCAAGCATCGCTCCTTCATCAAAAACAATATCAGCAATCTCCCATTTAGCATTATTCTCTTCGTTTAATCCTTGCAGAGAGTTGCTTTTCATTTCAATCGGACGAGAATCGAAGAAATGAAAATTCCTTAGATAGGAAGTATTCCAATCCACCTCTCGTTCAAAAGACCAGCCATTTTCATTGGCCATCTTTTGTAAACGTATTTGACGTTGTGTAATCCGCTTTTTCACCCGCCCTGTAACAATTTTTAATGCTCTATTATGGCTTACTGAGGAGACATGATGCTCTAAACCAATTAATTTTACATCCCCACCATTATTCTCTTGTATTCGCTTATATTCAATAAGATTTTCCATTATAGTAAGGTCAACCAAGCGAGTTTGCGACATATCAATACGAACAGAAGATCCGTTAGGAATATTTTGAAGTAGTTTATCTAGCTTTAAAGCAGATAAGAAATTGATGATTCCTTTCAATTTAACATTGTAAGTACCATTTCCCAATTGTAATACTTTAGAACCTGATGCATAAATCATTCTAAAAAATGAAAGAAAGCCTACTTTGGCCAACAGCATATGCACTACCAATGTAACTAAAATTCCACCAACGATTCCATAAAGCAAATCGGTATATAGGGTGATAACTATTGTAGAAAACAGGAACAACAATTGCTCTACTCCTTGATCATAAGCCCGTTTGAACACTTTAGGGGAGGCCAACTTAAACCCTGTATGTACCAGAATTGCGGCTAGTGCAGCTAAAGGGATACTTCTAATTACCGGTGCCAAAATAAGTACAAAAAGGATCAGGAATATTCCATGATACAGGTTTGA
>JAESST010000333.1 GCA_016763995.1 Flavobacteriales bacterium
CCTTTTTTAAAGCAGGTCCGGCTTATGCCGCCGCCGAAGGAAAAAGTCTATTGGATGCTTTTCATTTAGAGGGGAAGTGGGCCATGGGCTTATTTTACGCGGTGACTGTTTCTTCTATGTTTGTAGTGCAGGCAGTTGTTACTCTATTAACCGCAAGTGTTTTTTCTTCTATTTTTGAAATTCAACTCCCGCTTTGGCAAGTTTGTGCGGTTATTTTATTAAGCTGTTCCTTTATTCTTATTGTAGGGAAGTATCGCTTATTAGCGAGTTTAATGAAAACAGTTATTGTACTCCTCACAGTAACTACGCTAATTACACTTATTGCAGCATTCTTTTTTGATCAGCCTGCAGGTGGTTCAGTTCGGCTTTTCTCCTTTTCTGAAACAACTGATCTTTTCTTTTTAATTGCTTTAATAGGATGGATGCCTGCTCCTCTAGATATTTCACTCTGGCATTCTGAATGGACATTAACGGCAAATAAAGAGAAGAATGAGAAATTGGATATTTCAAAAGCGGTATTTGATTTTAATATTGGCTATTGGGGAACAACTCTATTAGCCATTGCTTTTGTGCTATTAGGAGCGTTAATTTTAAGAGGGAATACAGCTACATTACCATCAGGCGGAGCTGCTTTTGCTGGAGAGTTGATAGGAATGTATGTAACAACTTTAGGGCAGTGGTCGTTTGTGTTTGTAGCAATAGCAGCATTTACCACTATGTTTAGTACTACTTTAACTGTTTTAGATGCTTATCCAAGAGTACTTCATAAAGCATGGGAATTAAGCTCTCAAAAGAAACAGAAAAGAGGGTATCTCATAGTTTTGGGATTTATGGTAGTAGGTGCTTTGTTTGTATTGATTTATCAGTTAGAAAACATGAAACAGCTGGTTGATTTTGCAACTACTGTATCGTTTTTAACAGCCCCTATATTAGCTTCTTTAATTTCTCGAGTAGTTCGAAAAAGTAAAGCAGCTATATTTACTAGATTGGATCAACTATTAGTTTGGGTTGGTCTTGTTTTTTTATATTGTTTTAGCGCTTATTATATTTGGATTAAATTTATAACACAATAATTAACTGAACTGTGTTTTTGAAGAGTATCATCTGTTAATGGAAGGGATTTTACTTTGAAAACCCTTTAATATAATTTATACTTGCCTTATTGATTATTGTTTGTTGTTTTTCTTGTACTGAAAGGCCAAAAACGGACCTTATCAATCAATCAAATAATTTTGATTGATTAATCGGTTCTTGGCAAAGAACAAATGATGATTCCGGAAAAAACACCTATGAGCATTGGAAGAAAGGAGGAGAAGATGAGTATTTAGGTTTAGGATGTACGCTACAAAAGGGGGACATTATTTTTAAAGAAATCATTAGAATAGTTAAGTTGGATGAAGAATGGGTTTTTGAAGTGAGTGGAGTGAATGAAGCGATAACTTATTTTGAAATGACAAATTACACAGATCAATTTTTTGTAGTTGAAAATAATGAAAACGATTTCCCAAAAAAGATTGAGTATCGCTTAAGCGATACAGCTAGTCTTGTTGCTATTATTTCTGATAATGAGAATGAAATTGAGTTTATATTTAGTAAACAGTAGGGCTACTATAAAATCAAATAGTTAGAAAAGCTAAGGAGGAGTGAAGTGAAAAAAGGCTTAAATCTTTCAATGTGAGCCTTTAATGGACAAATGGAAGAATGAATTGTTGTTTAACTATTCTTTTTCTAATTCTTCTTTTTGCTGTTTTCATTTCTACGAAGTAAAAACCATTGGTAACTCGTTGCGTTTAGTGCAGCTGAAAGTCTTAAGCGGTTTTGTGTCGTTTGAATGTTTACAGAATCGACCGTTATTTTGAAATAATCTAATACTTTGATACAGAGTATTGTTTGTATAGATAATTTTCTGACCTCAATAGTGTAAGTAGTACCACTATTGAGTAATCCTGAACTAAGTAATAGGATTCCTCCGTTTCCTGATCTCGAACTGATAATATTATTAGTGGCAGAATCCAATAAGAAATACCCTATGCTTGGCTGTGAGTTGATAATATTGTAGGCAATTGAATTGGTTTTAACAAATAGTCAATTGCAGACATTTTAAATGCCTTAATAGCATATTCAGAATGGCCTATTGCAATAATGAGTTCGAACTTAACTTCTTTAAAAAAAGAGAGTGATTCCAAGCCTGTATGTCAAGGCATCTCAATATCACAAAAAACAACATCTGGTTCTAATTCGTTTATTTTTATAACGCCATCAACTAAAGATGAACATACAGCTTGTATTTTAACCCCTTCACAAAATCTTCTAATAAGCTTTTTAGAACCCTTTGGGCACGAACTTCATCATCTATAATAGCTTTTAACATAGCTGCAAAGACAATGAAATTGAACGGAACACTGAAATATTAATTTATGAATTGTAGATTTGAGTTTGTAAAATGAGAGTGGAAAAAGCAGCGATATTGAATTTCCATTGCTTGATTGTATAATTTTAGTGAATTAAAAAGATATTACTATGAATTCTGAAAAATTTCCCGCTTATTACCGTACTTATATTGATCGAATTCCTGAGGAGAGAAATTCTTTTGATTTATTAGCAATAGGTTTAAAAGAAACAATTAAAAGCTTAGCAATGGTATCTGAAGATAAGGCAGGAGAGGCTTATGCAGAGGGGAAATGGAGCATTAAGGAGGTATTGCAGCACATGATTGATACTGAACGTATTTTTGCCTTTAGAGCATTGGCTTTTGCTCGTGGAGAAAAAAATGAAATCTTGGGTTATGATCACAACACCTATGCTGAAAATTCGAAGGCAAACTTAAGGAGTCTAAAAAGTTTGCTCGAGGAACTTAATAATCTTAGAGGTGTTACGATTGATTTATTTAGAAGTTTTACCTCTGATATGCTTCAAAAAGAAGGAAATGCAAATGGTCAGAACATGAGTGTTGAACAAATCCAATATATAATAATTGGTCATGAGTTACACCACCTTCGGGTAATAGAACAGAAGTATTTATGATTTCTTGGAACGACTTTGAAAAAGTAGACATTCGAACAGGAACTATTGTTGAGGTGAAAGAGTTTCCGAAAGCTAGAAAAGCTGCTTGGCAACTGAAGATTGACTTTGGAAAAGAGTTGGGCATTAAAAAATCTTCAGCACAAATCGTTCATCATTACACCCGAGAAGACTTAATAGGGAAACAAATTTTGGCTGTGGTTAATTTCCCTCCTAAACAGATTGCCAATTTTTTCTCAGAATGTTTGGTGTTGGGAGTAGCTGATAAAAGCGGCGAGATTGTATTGCTTTCTCCAGAACAAGAAGTGGAGAATGGAGAGAAAATTAAATAATTCTTAATAGTTTAATGAAATTTAATTACTAAGAAAATTCCGATTTAAAATTGAACACCTAAAAATAAAAATTAGAGAA
>JAESST010000334.1 GCA_016763995.1 Flavobacteriales bacterium
CTAATCGGAAGGCCTACTACCATCTTTATTTCAGTTACGTTGTCTCACGACAGCTCACAGCACACATCGAGTAGACGGCTCCGACTAGTTTAGCCGGAGTTCGTACTTCGACAAACTCAGCAAGCACCTCACACACCACCGTGCCCTTCGACAAAAGCTCAGGGTCCTGTTCAGATTTTTGCAGTCTCGCTTAATCACTTCTAAGGTCACCCTTAACAAGCTTGCGACTTACGAATACTTCTAGACACGACCCTAGCCCATAAGGAATTTTCTCCCACTGAATGGTTACTTAGCTTACAATAATATTAAAACCAACACTTTAAATAACTTCTATTTACCATTCAAGGCACACACAAGGTATATAGCAATTAGACCTTTTAGTAAATGACGAAAGTTTTGTACTTTTAAGCAATCACGCCAAAACAAAATTTTGACGTTTAACAAAATATAAAAGTAAAAACGTTTGTTTTGGCTTAGTACAGTGCGAAAGTTCAGCTCTTTCCCCTGCCCTACTAGCCATATACAAACGTTGGCAGCAATTTAAAAGAACATATACCCAACTCCGGTTTAAATAAATGACTAATAATCATGTTTGAAGCAAACGATAAAAATGAGGCCACGACTGTTCTTGAACGTGATGCTCAGGTAAGCCCTTTGACAGCACCAACAAAGGAGACAGAAAAGGCAGAAGAGAAACAACCGTACGGAGCTCGCCCAGGCGGACGCACGCTATCAGTCTGCCTGATTAATCCGAGGTTCGAACCATCTTACTGGGGTTTTGACTACGCATTGCCCCTCTATCCTGGCGATCGGAAAAGTACCATGATCAATGGAGGCCTGCCAACTGTAGCTGGCCTTGGTGGAGATCATAACTTCAGGATCATAGATGAGAACGTTGAGGAAATTGATTGGGCCATGATGTCTTCCTACGACATCGTTGGCTTGACAGGAATGATCGTGCGAAAAGATCGCATGAAGGAGATTCTGCTGAAGCTGCGTGATATTGATACACACGTGATAGTTGGTGGCCCGCTACTCTTCGTCCAAGAAGATTTCTTCGATGGATTGTGCGACACAAAGTTCATAGGAGAAGTAGAAGAAACCTGGCCGGGATTCCTGGAGGATTTTGCTTCGAATCGGCCCATTCAGTTGCGCTACGAGCAAGAAGAAAAGACGGACATGAGCCGTATGCCCTCACCTCGATTCGACCTCTTAAAGGTGGATCGTTATGCATCTGGAGCTTTGCAGTTTTCAAGAGGTTGCCCGTTCCAATGTGAGTTCTGCGACATTATCGTGATTTTTGGGAGGCGGCCACGCTTAAAGGATCCGGAACAGGTTATCAAGGAACTGGACGAAATGCGAAAAAACGGTTTCTTCCTGGCGATGCTCGTTGATGATAACTTCATTGGCAATATGAAAAAGGCCAAGGCACTACTGCATCACATCATCGCGTGGCAAAAGAAACATGACTACCCACTGCGACTAAATACGGAAGCAAGTGTCAACCTGGCGGATGACCCCGAACTTTTGGAACTCATGTATGAGGCCAATTTCCGCAGTGTGTTCATTGGTATTGAAACGCCAAACGAAGAGAGCCTAAAGGAGACAAAAAAAATACAAAATATTCGGGGAGACAGCTTGGAGGCTAAACTCGGTCGAATTCAAAAGGCTGGTTTGGACATTAGCGCAGGATTTATCGTAGGCTTCGACAACGATAAATCTGACATCTTCGACATCCAATACAATTTCATTCAAAACAATGGGATTCTTCTGGCCATGGTGGGAATGCTTGCGGCTATCCCCAAGACCCCACTCTTCGAACGCCTCGAAAAAGAGGGACGTTTGGTACTTGACGACCCTAACTTGAATTTCAATCCTAAACAAATGTCCCGGGATGAACTCAAGAAGAATTATTGGGAGCTCGTACGAAAGTTGTACACACCAGAGGCCTTTCTTGAGCGTTACTTGATGACGTACCAATACCCTGATTTCCACCAAAGAAGAGCTGAAATATCCGACAAAGCCCACGAAGGACGTTTCATGCCAACCCTTGGCTTCAGCATCATCCTATTTTGGAATCTTTTTTGGACCTTGGTACGAGATGGCTCGCTGCGATCAGTAGGGCGTGTTTACTTCCGGTTCTACTGGCAACACCGAAAGTACCGCAAAGGAGTGGTTGGTGCAGCAATGTTCATAAACCGTTGCGTGACTCACTGGCATTTCTACAAGTTCACCAGAGAAGTACAGGCCGGCCGACTACGAGCATACAACAGCGGCTAAAACAAATTTCTGCTTAAGGCAGGTTTGGATCCAACATTTGAAAATTATTACAACCAACCAGTTTAGTACAGGCTTAGCGGGATTATACCCCAATGAAAAATAACGGATGTCAACACTGTGTAAAAATGTCTTAAAACGCACTTTGCACCTAACGTCAGTTTGTCTACAAACCTCCGTCAAAATTTTATATTTAGCTAAAGTTAGTAGATTTTTCTAAAAAGTGGGGGATGTATTTAAAGAAGGGTATTGTGTAACAAAATACTGAACTTACTTGCAAATGAGTTTTTAAGGCATTTAATGCCGTTTTTTATCCAAAGATGGGACAAAAAGGAGTCTATTATCTCTATTAGTTCGTTTATGCCAATGATGTTCAGGATTCTTTTTAGGTTGTAAGCAATGAAGATGAAACCGACATCGGATGAAGCTCTTTCTTTAGACTTTTTAGTCATTATATGATCAAATCCCCATTGCCTTTTCATAGTGCCAAAAGGGTGTTCTACAATGGCTTGTCTTTGGGCGTATATTTCTGGATTTTTGTCAATGTTTTGTTTGTTTATTTCAAGGGCTTCAGCAAATTCGTGTCGTTCTATTATTTTTTGATATTTAGCTTTAGTACAGAGGCTCTTAACAGGGCAAGATTTACAGTTTTTAGTTTTATATTGTTTTACTTTGTATGATTTCTTTTGATACCAAGTTCCATTGGTTTTTAGTATTTCCCCTGCTGGACAAGTATAAAAATCTTTTTTTTGTTGTACGTAAATTCACTCACATCGTATGCTTTGTCTGGTGCATGAGAAGCTGGATTAGGAATGCAAACATGAGTTGCTACTCCTAGTTCTTGAGTTTTATGGATTTCTTCTGCCGTGAAGTATCCTTTGTCAAAAACAGCTTTAAATGTATTATCTCCAACTATTTCAATTGCATTTTCTACCATCGATGTCATGGCTCTTTTGTCATTTTGATTGGTTACATCATAATCAATGGGCAGTTTGTGTTTTTCATCTACTGTTGATTGTATGTTGTAGCATACCTCAGTAACTACGCCTCTAATTACTAACTGACGAGATTCAGGGTCAGAGGTGGAGACTTGTTTTTCTCCAGTATCTTTTAATTGTTTTTCTATTTTTGATATTGTTTTTTGTGTTTGTTTTGCGTGTCAATTTTTGCATTAATCTCTTTTTTAGTGTCACCATCAGCTGTTTCAAGTGCTTTGCAGTATTCAGCTAGTTTAGTTTCAATGTAGGCAGGGTGTCGGTCAATTTTCTTTTGGTTGTAGTTGTTTTTTTTAGAGTTTTGAGCCCTTAGTTTAGTGCCGTCTCCTGCAAGTAAAATACCGCCAATCAAGTCTAAATTTTTGGCAATATTCACCGTAGCTCTAAATACTTTTTTGATTGCTTTTGGATTGTCTCTACGAAAGTTAGAAATAGTATTATGGTCTGGCACAAGTCCTGTCATTAGCCAAATGAGTTCAATATTCCTTTTTGCTTCTTTTTCTAATCCCCTAGAGGAACGTATTTTATTGAGGTATCCATAAATATATAATTTCAGTAAATCGTTGGGATCAAATGGTGGTCTTCCATTTTTATTAAGGCTAATATCTTTAAATCCAAAACCAACAATATCCAATGAATCAACAAAAGCATCAATAAATCTTACAGGATTGTTTCTGTCAATTAATTGGTCAATCGTTTCTGGGATTAAAATGGCTTGTGTTCTGTCGAAGCCCTTAATATAACTCATACATGAATATGCACATAATCAATTGATTACAAAATAAAATGAGCTACTTTTTAGTCTAAATTTTAGAAATAGTTTTTAGACAGTCTGACGTTGTATGTCATTAATAATACTCAAATTCAATATATTTCAATACTACTTTTGAATGATAGCAATTACTAACGCAAAGACATTTAATGATACGTAATGGCAGTAATTACCAACACACATGTCGTACATGTCAAATGTTTTTGATATATTTGAATTGGTAAATACCAACAATAAATACAATTAAAAGTACTAAAGATGGCAAATACCAACACAGACTGGTTATCCATGAGCGATAAATCAATAGTTTCCATAATTGGTAAATACATAAAACACCAACGTTTAATTCAAAATAAAACTCAAGCAAATATTGCTAACATTGCGGGGATTAATCGCTGGACTATGAGTAAAATTGAAAACGGAGAACCTATATCATTAACATCATTAATACAGATTCTAAGAGCTCTTAATCTACTTAATATACTTAATGTCTTTAAAATTCAACCTCAAATAAGTCCTTTAAAGCTTGCGAAGCTAGAAAAACAAAAAAGACAAAGAGCCAGTTCAGATAATGAAACGGATAAACAAGATAAAAGCGAATGGTAGAAGTAAAAACAGCATTTGTTAAAATTTGGGGGCAAACTATTGGAGCCGTAGCTTGGGATGAGGATCAAGGGCTTGCTAGTTTCGAATATGCGCCAAAGTTTAAATCTAACAACATAGATTTAGCTCCAATAAAAATGCCTGTAAAATCAAATCAAAGTATATTTTCATTTCCAGAATTAAGGCCTTCCAAAAACAGCGAATATGATACATTTAAAGGCCTGCCAGGTTTGTTGGCTGATGTATTGCCCGATAAGTATGGAAATCAATTAATAAACATTTGGCTAGCACAAAATGGACGCCCAGAGAACAGCATGAACCCAATAGAACAACTTTGTTTTATTGGTACAAGAGGAATGGGAGCTTTAGAATTCGAACCTACTCAACTAAAATCGGCCAAAAAAAGTTTCCAAGTTGAAATCAATAGTTTAGTAGATATTGCCCAACGAATGTTAGATAAAAGAGAAGTATTTGAGACGAACTTAAATAAAGACGAACAACAGGCAGTAATGGAAATTTTAAAAATAGGAACTTCTACAGGTGGCGCCAGACCAAAAGCAATTATTGCCTATAATAAAAAAACAGGACAGGTTCGTTCGGGACAAACAAATTCACCAAAAGGGTTTGAACATTGGCTAATAAAATTAGACGGTGTGAGTGATGTTCAGTTCGGAGAAAGCAAAGGTTATGGACAAATTGAAATGGCTTATTATAATATGGCAAAAGATTGTGGCATAAACATGATGGAATCTGAATTATTGAAAGAGAATGGCAGAGCACATTTTATGACAAAAAGGTTTGACAGAGAGAAAGGATCAATTAAACACCATATCCAAACTTTTTGCGCAATACAACACTATGATTTTAATGAAGTTAGAAGCTATAGTTACGAACAATTATTCCAAACTATGAGATTACTTCGCTTACCGTACCCAGATGCAGAACAAATGTATCGTAGAATGGTATTTAATGTTATCGCTAGAAACTGTGATGACCATACTA
>JAESST010000335.1 GCA_016763995.1 Flavobacteriales bacterium
CGTACTTGAAAAATATTCAACTTCTGTTGCTGTAGATAAGTCTTCAAACTTTGGTGGATCACGGTGAATTGAAGAACCATTTTTTCCAGTTTTTGGAAGATTTCCGATTCCATCAATAGCGTCACCCACTACGTTGAATAAACGTCCTTTAATTTCTTCGCCAATTGGCATTTTAATTGGGTTGCCAGAAGCTGTTACTATTGCTCCTCTTTGTAGACCTTCAGTAGAATCCATTGAAATGGTTCTTACTGTGCCTTCTCCAACGTGAGTTTGAGTTTCTAAGATTACGACCTCTCCATTTGTCTTTGTAACCTCAAGGGCATCTAAGATTCCTGGTAAAATTGCACCTTCTCCGTTGAAACTTACATCGACAACAGGTCCGATGATTTGGGTTATTTTTCCTGTATTAGTTGACATATTTGAATGTATTTTTTTGTAAAAATTGTCTGCTAAATTTGGCTGCAAAAGTAGTGCTTTTTTATCTAGATGAAAAGAATTTCAAATCTTTTTATTTGGCTACTTTTGAAGTGATAAAAAATCAATATCATTACTGTAAAATGAACTTAATTTTTATTCTAAGGTGAGGATTTATAGAGGGTTAGAAGAATTTCGGAAATTAGATAATGCAGTAGTAACAACAGGTACTTTCGATGGAGTGCACATTGGTCATCGAAAGATTTTGAGAAGACTTACGGAAGTTGCTCAAAAGAATCAAGGAGAAAGTGTTCTTCTTACTTTCTTTCCACACCCAAGAATGGTGCTTCAACCAGACTCCGATTTAAGGCTCATTAATACAATTGAAGAAAAAATAAAATTGCTCGAGAAAGAGGGTATAGATCATTTAATTATCCATCCTTTTACAAAAGACTTTTCACGCAATACTTCATTAGAATTTGTAAGAGATATTTTAGTGAATCAAGTTGGAACCCGTAGATTGGTTATAGGTTACGATCATCATTTTGGAAGAAATAGAGAAGGGTCTTTTGAGCATCTGAGGGAGTTTGGGCCTCTTTATGGCTTTGAGGTAGAAGAAATATCGGTTGAAGAAGTAGATGAAGTGAATGTAAGTTCAACTAAAATAAGAAGAGCTCTAGAAGGAGGACAAGTAGAAGTGGCTGCAAATTATTTGGGACATCGATTTGAGCTAAGCGGTAGAGTGGTGCATGGACATAAAGTAGGGAGGGAATTAGGCTTTCCGACAGCAAATATTGATATAACGAACCGGTATAAATTGATTCCTGGAAATGGGATTTATGCAGTAAAGGTTGAGTATAAAGACGATTTGTATGATGGGATGTTGAATATTGGGCATCGACCCACACTGTCTAGTGTAATCGATGTTGCTACAATCGAAGTAAATATATTCGATTTTGACCAAGATATTTATGGAGAGGAATTGACGATTCATTTCGTGAAGCGCGTTAGAGATGAAAAAAAGTTTGATGGTAGAGATGCGCTAATAGAAGAGATGAAGAAAGATGAAAATAAAGTCAAGTTGATTTTGAAATGAAATGCCTATTAATTATTTTATTCAGTTTGTCCCTTATTATAAGTGCTCAAGAAGCGGGAGATGTTGATTATGTCTTTGCGTCTATAGCTGAAGCAGACAAAACCCCCGATGTGGTGTATCAATTATCTCTTTCTAAAGGTAAATTAGAAGTGTTTCCTGAAAACTTAAGCCGCTTCTCAAACCTGAAGAGCTTGGACTTGAGTAAAAATAAAATTTCTTTGCTACCAGCTGAAATTGGAAAGCTGAAAAGCTTAGAAGAATTAAATTTATCTAAAAACAAGATATACAACTTGCCCTTTCAATTAAAGGAGTTAACAGAATTGAAAGTTTTGCTTCTTTCCAGAAACGATGTGGAAGAAATTCCAAAAGAAGTGGGTGAGATGTTAAAATTAGAAACATTAGATCTATGGTCTAATAATGTAAAAAGAATCGATCCTAATATTCAAAATCTGACGAATCTTAAAGTATTCGACTTGCGTGGAATGTTGTTGTCAGATGAAATGAAAAAAAATCTAGTCGAATGGCTTCCGAATGCTACTATCCAATTTTCAGGAGGATGCGATTGTGGTTTTTAAATGAAGTTTAAAGAGAATTATTTTGAATACCATTTCTTAATGATCTTTTCTGCTGGTTTGTTCTGAGGTGTAAACCCATTGTGTTGAGAACCTCCGACACTCTCGTAGTTGGCAAACCATTTCCAGAGAAAGCCTCCTGCAATAAAATCTTCGTTCCAAAAAGTAGTAAAAAATCCAAGATAAGCACTGTTCTGTGCTGTTAAATTGACTTCCCCAGCTCGATCTGATTCCCAGGGTTTTTCGGCAGTTTTGTCTCTACTTCGATATCCAAATTCTGTAAAAATAATTGGTTTATCTACTTTCTCGCTCAATGTTTTTAACTCTTTTTTGTAAGGAGCAAGTGCGGATATTATATCTTCCGCGCTTGGAGTTTTAGAGTCTATCAATGGAAAGTAAGCGTCTACCCCGATGTAGTCTAATTCTTTCCAAAATGAAATGCGTTTATATTCATCCCAATTAGCTGCATAGGTTACTTTTCCTTGATAAACCTGCTTAACATCTTTAATTAATTGAAACCAAAAGTTAGGCCTCTGTAGTGCAAACCTTTCCCATTCGGTTCCTACACAAAAGACTTCGGTTTTGCTTGCTTCGGCTATTTTGGCAAAATGAAGAATGTAGTTTGAGAAAGATTCTTCAAAAGCCTTCCAGTTCGATTCTTTACTATAGGTATGGTGGCCAGTGTATGATCCATGTCGTTTCCATACGTGAGGCTTTAGCATGACTTTATATCCAGCTGCTTTTGCCAGCTGGATTGTTTTGACTGTTCCCGATTCTTTTTCTCCCCACCATTGAGATTCACTATTGAATTGTATTTCTGTTCCTTCTTCTGGAATAAATCCGTAAGGCATAATGCTTATATAGTTAGCGTTGATAACTGTTTTGGGTAGCTTGATTTCTTTTGATCCGATTTCTCTCGCTGGAGCTACAAAGCTCACGCCGTTAATTTGCGAAAAACTTGAAAAAGAGAAGAGTTGGATGATTAAAATGAAGAAAAAGAATAAGGCTTTGTTCATGAGGTTAAAAATAAACAGAGCATTTAGGTCTAGAAATATTCTTTTCTTAATAATGCATAAAATGTAAGCCATTCGACGCAAGATTGCTTTAAGAAACAACGAGAGTTTGATTAACTTTGTACTTCAAAATATTGCAATAAATAATTTAACACATATAAATATGTATCCAGCAGAATTAGTAGCCCCAATGAAAGAAGAATTGACTTCTGTGGGCTTTCAAGATTTAATTACCGCTAGCGATGTTGATGCTGCTTTGTCGAATAGTGATGAAACAGTATTGGTAATGGTGAATTCAGTTTGTGGTTGTGCAGCGGCAAACGCTCGCCCTGCAGTAACGATGGCGTCAAAACATTCGAAAGTGCCTTCTAAATTAACAACTGTTTTTGCAGGAGTTGATCAAGATGCAGTAGCACAAGCAAGAAAGCACATGTTGCCTTACCCTCCTTCATCTCCATCTATTGCTTTATTCAAAGGCGGAAAGTTGGTTCACTTCATCGAAAGACATCACATTGAAGGAAGACCTGCAGAGATGATTGCAGAAAATTTAACAGCAGCATTTGACGAACATTGTTAATAAGCTTGAGAATAATATCACTATAAAGGGGGAAAGGCGTGCTTTTCCCCCTTTATTTTTGGGAAATAAAAAAGGATGATATTTTTATGGTGTTGGATGTTGTCTAAAATAAAAATTAATTCTAACTTCGCAGCCCCATTTTAGGGGATGATTTTTATATACAATAAGTAAAACAAAGGAATACCGTGGATACCTTAAGTTACAAAACAATATCAGCAAACAAGAACACTGTAGATAAACAGTGGGTTTTAGTTGATGCAGAGAACGAAACTCTTGGTCGTTTAGCTTCTAAAGTTGCTAAAATGATTAGAGGAAAGCATAAGCCTAATTACACTCCTCATGTTGATTGTGGAGATAATGTAGTTGTTATTAATGCTGAGAAAGTTAGATTAACAGGAAATAAAATGGCTGAGAAGACATATGTGTCTTACAGTGAATATCCTGGTGGTCAGAAATTTATTACTGCAGAAAACTTATTGGCGAAAAAGCCTTTAGCTTTAGTAGAAAAAGCGGTAAGAGGAATGTTACCTAAAAATAGATTAGGTAGAGCATTGTTTAAAAATCTTCATGCAGTAGAAGGTGTTGAGCACAAATTTGGAGCTCAAAAACCAAAAGAAATTAAATTAGATTCAATCAAATAGGTATGGATATTATTAACACCTTAGGAAGAAGAAAGAAATCAATTGCAAGAGTTTACATGTCAAAAGGTAAAGGAATTGTAACGGTTAATGGAAAAGATTATAAAGATTATTTTCCAACTGTAGCTCTTCAATACAGAATTAACCAACCTTTTACCATTACTGATACTGAAGGTCAGTATGACATTAAAGCAAATGTATCAGGTGGTGGAATTACAGGACAAGCTGAAGCAATAAGATTAGCAGTGTCTAGAGCATTTGTTCTGATTGATGCAGATAATAAACCTGCATTGAAAGCTGAAGGATTGATGACAAGAGATCCAAGAATGGTAGAAAGAAAGAAGCCAGGTCAAAAGAAAGCAAGAAAGAAATTCCAATTCAGTAAGCGTTAATATCGTTTGTTGGGTGAAGAACTTCATCACAATATTCAAAATTTTAAGCATTTCCGAAAGGAGTGTTTAGTATCAAAATTGCAGAGACCGATTTATTTCGCTACTCTGCAATTGTTTTTTAATCGAATGTAAACACTAAGGAAAATGAAAAAAGCAGATTACAAAGAATTATTGCATGCAGGTGTGCACTTTGGTCACTTGAAAAGAAAATGGCATCCAAGAATGGCTCCTTATATTTTTATGGAGAAGAATGGGATTCACATTTTAGATTTACACAAAACTGCAGTTAAGTTAGACGATGCTGCTGAAGCGATTAAACAAATTGCAAAATCAGGTAAGAAAATATTATTCGTAGCAACAAAGAAACAAGCGAAAGATGCAATTGTAGGTAGAGTACAACCAATCAACATGCCTTACGTTACTGAAAGATGGCCTGGTGGAATGCTAACGAATTTTGCTACGATTAGAAAAGCCGTTCGTAAAATGTCTACCATCGACAACATGATGAAAGACGGAACTTTTAAAGTTTTATCTAAAAGAGAAAGACTTCAAATTACTCGCCAAAGAGCTAAGTTGGAAAGAGATTTAGGTAGTATTTCTGACTTGAACAGATTGCCATCAGCTCTTTTTATTGTAGATATTAAAAAAGAACACATTGCAGTTGCTGAAGCTAAGAAATTAAATATTCCAACATTTGCGATCGTGGATACAAATTCTGATCCAACTGTTGTTGATTTTCCAATTCCAGCGAATGATGATGCTGCTAAATCTATTGATAAGATATTAGAAATTATTACAGGTGCTGTTGCTGAAGGCTTATCTGAAAGACAAGGCGATAAAGACAAGAACAAAGCTGCTGCTGATAAGGCTGCTGCTCCAAAAGCGGAAGTTGCTCCAAAAGCAACAGAAGAAGCTAAATAATATATTTATTAATTAAAACTAATACGACAATGGCAACAATAACTGCTGCTGAAGTAAACAAACTAAGAAAGCATTCTGGTGCAGGCATGATGGACTGCAAGAAAGCTCTAGTTGAAGCGGAAGGTGATTTTGACAAAGCAATTCAAATCCTTAGAAAAAAAGGACAAAAAGTTGCTGATAAGAGAAGTGACAGAGATGCTAACGAAGGTGTTATTATAGCTGGAGCAACAGAAGATGCTTCTCATGCTGCAATGATTACATTGAACTGTGAAACTGATTTTGTTGCTAAAAATGAAGAATTCGTTGCTGTAGCAAAACAAATTCTTTCTGTTGCATTGAATGAAAAGCCTGCTTCAATTGAAGATTTAAGAGCTGCTAGTTTTGATAGTGCTTTAACAATCTCCGAAAAATTATTAGAAGAAGTAGGTAAGATTGGTGAAAAAATTGAATTGGCCGAATTCGAAACTGTGAATTCAGAAAAGACAATTGCATACAATCATCCTGGTAATAAAACAGCGACTATCGTTGCTTTAAATCAAAATAGCGAAGAAGCTCAATCTGCTGGTAAAAATGTGGCAATGCAAATTGCAGCAATGAACCCTACCGCTTTAGATGCTGACCAAGTTAGCGAAGAGATTAAGGCAAGAGAATTGAAGTTAGGTAAGGAGCAAGCGATAAAAGAAGGAAAGCCTGAAGCAATTATTGATAAAATAGCTCAAGGAAAACTTCAAAAGTATTACAAAGAGAATACTTTATTAAATCAGCAATATTTTGTAGACAATAAAGTAACTGTAAAAGCCTACTTACAGTCAGTAAGTAAAGATTTAACAGTGACCGACTTCAAAAGAAGCTCATTAGTTTAAAATACTGAAAGCCTCGAAATTTATTTCGGGGCTTTTTTGTGTCTTGTTGTGAAATTTTAATCAACAAGCTTAGATTGGAAACATTATTTTTAAATTCGTAACAAATAAAAATTCATGGCATACAAGAGAATTCTTTTAAAATTAAGTGGTGAATCACTGATGGGGGAAAAGCAGTTTGGGATTGATCACAATCGTTTGGATCAATACGCAGTTGAGATAAAAGAAATAGTTGATGCCGGAATAGAAGTTGCCATTGTAATTGGTGGAGGGAATTTTTTTCGTGGAATACAAGAAGTTGATGGCGGTATAGATAGAGTGCAAGGAGATTATATGGGAATGCTAGCCACTGTGATTAATAGCTTGGCATTACAATCTGCTTTAGAAAAGCATGATGTTTACACTAGGCTTCAGACGGCGATAAAAATGGAGCAGATTGCAGAACCATACATTAGAAGAAAAGCAGTTCGTCATTTAGAAAAGGGAAGAGTTGTCATTTTTGGGGCTGGAACTGGGAACCCTTATTTTACAACTGATACTGCAGCAAGTTTAAGAGCTGTTGAAGTAGAGGCAGATGTGATCTTAAAAGGAACTAGAGTTGATGGAATTTATGATTCTGACCCGGAAAAGAATGTTGATGCTAAGAAGTATGAAACAATTACATTCTCTGAAGTGTATGAAAAAGGATTGAACGTAATGGACATGACTGCCATTACACTTTGTAACGAAAATAAGCTACCAATTATTGTATTTGATATGAATAATAGCGGGAATTTAAAGAAAGTAGTGATGGGTAATGAAAAAGTTGGGACATTAGTTGAATTTTAAATCGAAAGATTTATTAATTTCATTTTTTAAATTCTGAAGATGGACGAAGAAATAGATTTTATAATAGACTCACTAAAAGAATCGATGCAGAAGTCAATCGATCATTTAGAGAATGAGTTAACAAAGATTAGAGCGGGTAAAGCTAACCCTAGTATGGTGAGTAGTGTAATGGTTGATTATTACGGATCGATGACACCATTATCTCAAATATCTAACATCGGGACAATGGATGCTAGAACATTGACAATTCAACCATGGGAGAAATCGTCTTTGGAGCCAATTGAGAGAGCTATCATTAATTCTAACTTAGGGTTGAACCCTCAGAACAATGGAGATACTATTTTGATAAATATTCCTCAATTGACTGAAGAAAGAAGAAAAGACCTAGTAAAACAGGCTAGGGCAGAAGCGGAAGATGCGAAAGTTGGAATCCGAAATGTAAGAAAAGAAGGAAACGACGAGGTGAAGAAGTTGGAGAAAGACGGACTTTCTGAGGATGCTGCGAAAGGAGTAGAGGAATCTATACAAGGTTTTACCAAGGAGTTCTCTCTTGCTGTGGATAAAATTTTAACAGCTAAAGAAGCCGACGTTATGAAAGTATAAAGCTCTTTCAAAAGAGTTGAAAAGAAAGGGCTTGTAGTATAACTACAAGCCCTTTCTTCGTATATATGTTTTTGATAAACTGAGTTCGGTTCTTCTTAAGAATTCAG
>JAESST010000336.1 GCA_016763995.1 Flavobacteriales bacterium
TTATTCCTTGAGAGATTGCTTCTTCACTTCATTGCTTTTCATTCATTGCAATGACGTATTTATTTAATTTTCTACACAAGTGTTTATTTGACAGGAGAGAAGGAGTATTTATTTCATTTTTGTATAGTTAAAGATAAACATATGGAGAGGTATTGCCAGAAAAATTGGTCTTATCGGGACGCTACGACCAGTGGGATAGCGATCGGGCCAATTAGGCTGTCTATTTATTTTGCTTCATCAAATCCAGCGGTAATCCAGTAAGTATTTTTATTAATGTAGGGAATCCTGTTGGGTATCGGCATGGCACTGAAATCTACAAGACGGGCATGATTTGCAAGTTTATCTGGCAATTCCAATTCAAAATCCATATTGAAGCTCATATTTTCTATATCACTCACTTTTCTGATGGCTTCTGCTATTTTTTTTACCATTTTACGGGTTGGGTTGCCTACCAACAACGTCATAATTATTAAGGTAATGATAAAGACAAAGACAGGAAGTAGGAGCACCTGCCAAAATTTTAAATGCAGTTTTAAATAACCCATATTAACCACAACAGCAACTTTAGTGGGGTTGGATAGATGGGGGTTATTGACTTTGATGTCCACACAAACTCCTGTTTCAAAATTAACTGAATAGGATGTACCTTCAACCTTAGCCATAACACCCAGCCCGTTGTTAACATGGGCAAAAAGCATTGTGACCTGCTTTAAATACGCATTAGTTACTTTTTGTTCAGTCAGAGAAATGCCATATGTATTATCGCCTCCTATTAATACGGTAGAAGCCTTCGGGGTATGGAAGTACTCCTTGAAGTAACTCTTTAGTACATTGACAATCTCGCCATACATAAAGTAAGGGGAGATGACTACCTTAAAAAGCCTATTTTCAGTATGTACTGCTTTACTAATACTTTTAACTTCATAATCTCTCATGGGAGTATTAAGACCTTCTGTCCAACCAAGAACCAGGCTGTTATACTTTTTGTTGGTGGTAAACGCAAGATGACTAGCATCTGGAATAGGAAGGTTTATTTTGAGTTTCTTCCCCATGAAATCCGGGATCTCCAGCTCTTTAGGAATCTTCATCGTATGTATCACAAACTCCAGATTCTCTGTTAGGGTATTTGTAATAAAGCTTTTTACTCCTTCTGGCAGGAAATTATAAGCTTTCTCAAAATACTTGTTCCATTGCCTATTGTGAAAATTCAACTTTACCTCATAGAGCAAATCATTGTCTTGCTTGTAAGAGTTAACCTCCAGCCGATTCATGGATATATGTGGGATTCTGATTTTAGTAGAGATTTTTTGGGATATATCATTCCAATCAATTTCTATAGAAACAGAAAGTATAAGCTTCAGGTATCTATCTCTCGATGCTTTCAGTTCTATACCAATAAGTGATATCTTTGTTTTCATCAGGCCCAAATTATTTGACTGAGTCTGCGCTTTTTTAGGAAAAGAACCCGATAGTTCTTTTTTGAGTCTATTAGAGAGGGCGGCGAGGTTCACACCCACGGCCATCTTTAGCTGACTGCTTGGAAAATTTTTGTTCCAGAAAGGTTTTGAGAACGATTTGGTTTTTATACCATGCTCTACCATCTGATCTAATATGTTTTCATGGGTCAGATTACATGAATTGCCTGTTTTATTTGCCATAATAAGTAATACTTTTTGTGTTAGTATTGCCTAATGTAATGATGTGGTTAATAAGTATTTATGGTTTTCATGTTAAATAATGTTAAAAATTGACTATTTTAACTGTTTTTGACTTTTTTTCTTGTTTATTGCTTTTTTTTTGCAAATTTTTAATCTTTTTTCAGAAAAAAATGAATTCAAATTTCAGATTATTAATAGGTTATGCGATTTTTGAAAATTATGCTTATCAAAAGTAGTATTGATATAATACTGCTTGTTGTGATACGTTTTAATTAGCTCTTCAATTTTATAGTGTCCATTTTCTTTGATATATTCAATTACAGGATTCTTGAGTAAGAATCTGGTATATCAGTTTTTATTTTGTGATCTAAGAGAAGTTTAAATACATCAGTTAATCCGGAGGCACAAGCAGTGTTTAAAATAGAACTAACTATTTTTTCATTTACTACAACTCTTATCAATTAATTTATTTCTGCTTCATGACTAAAAGCAATTAAGCTTGGAAAGCTGTAAGTAATGTAACTTTAAAGGGTATAAAATCTTTTTTGTAAAGATTAGAGTAGTTTATGGTTTTAAGAGGTTTTGATAGATCAGTGTAAAATTTGAAAAATTTATGAATAAAGCTTCTTTCATTTTCATTGATATTAATTCCTGTTCTAAGCTTTTCATAGAGAATCTGCTCTAAAGTTCGTTTATCATCTTTTATTCTACTCTGTCATACACATATTCTATTCCTTCATTAATTTTCTTTATGTAAATGACTCCTTGGTCTTTATTGAATTTGATATCAATACTGCTATTAGCAACATTAGCTTCTATCACATTATAAAAGACTCTGCCATTCAGTATAATGCTATCGATAGCAGAATTTTCCAAAATTTCAAAACCTAACAATGCTTCCCATTTGTCATTACTCTGTGTACGATCACCATAGAAAATAGTAAGTTCTTCTTTACTCGCTGTTTCAATGGTTCTTGATAGGACGATGAAAATTGGTTTTTCAAACTCTTCACCTCTTAGCTGTACTTCAATGTATTGAGCTTTACCTTCAGAGAATTGAAATGATGAAGGATTACTTTCGCAAGGTGCTCCAATGGAATAATTATGGGTATTATCTACCGAATCAGCAATAGTAAAAAACTGCTCCATTCCATTTTGATCTATAAAGAATATTTTCGTAGCACCTACATAATTTGATATGTATTGCATAGAAGTATCGCTTACTAAATAATTTTGACCTTTTAATATCCTATCACAAGGATCCTCCTTCTCACAAGAGCAAATAAATAAAACAGTGCAAATAAATACTAATCTGAGCAAAATGCTAGTCGATCCAAAATAGAACATATTTTGTTTTTTATTGATGTTAACGCCCAAATATGGTGCGTAGTGAGTGAGATAAAAATAATACTTTCAGTTTACTAAATAACAAAAGCGGTGAACAGGTTTTGTGGTATTGAAAATAGGGAAAAACTAACTATACTGCCCAATCAATAATATGCTATTTTGTTAACGAGTGTTTTATCTTTTAAAGGAAACTATTGTATCGCTATTTATTTTGATCGATAAAGAGAACCACTTCCGCTGCAAATTGATTTGCTTCATTAAACATAGGCGAGTGTCCTGAACGTTCAAAAGTTACCATTTTTTTTATGCTAGAGCCCAAATTGTCATAAGCTTCTTGTGCAAATGATGATGGTACTACCATATCATGTTTTCCCCAAAGAATTAGTGTTGGGGTTTTAATTTCCGGAAGTCTGCTTGTATAAGATAAAATTCCTTGAATATTGGGGTCTAATAAGGATTGAGTATTTATCGTGTTCCAAACTCTAGTCAGTAGATTATAACTAAAAAATAACTCATTAGTACCACCTTTGGCTTTGTTAATTACTTTATCATCTCCAAGATTTCGTTCTGCTTCAAATGATTTACTATTCAGTCTATTAAGGTCATTTCGATTAAATATAGTATCGACATCTAATACCAAATCATTTACAGATTGCCAAAAAGGGATACTATTTCCTAAACCAATTTGCTCGGTAGCCACCTCCTTAAAATTGCTTAAGTATTCTTTATATAGATCTCTTGGGTTATGAGTGCCATCTACTTGTATCCATCCTAAAAATTTATTTTGATCTTTCAATAATGTAGCAATGCCCAAGGTTCCTCCCCAACTATGTCCCAATAAGTAAAATCGAGAATCACTTCCATATTTTTTTTTGATAATTTTTAAAAGGGCCAAAACATCTTCGACCATAATATCAATACTAATTCCATTATCAGAATAGCTACCTTGAGACATTCCAGAGCCTCGTTGATCAAAATAAACAACAGCACAGGTGTTTTCTATGCTATTAAATGCTTTGCCTCTAAATGCCAATCCAATGCCACCTGGGCCTCCGTGTAATGTAATCAAGAAAATTTTTTCAGAACCATTTCCGCGAATGTATGCTGGCATATCGGCATTCTTATGACGTAGAATTATGGTATCATTTAAATTGCCTAAATCATCATCTTTTGAGCAAGAAAAAACACTTAAAACGATTAGTGTCATCAATATTATTTTCAATTTATGGCTTATTATTTCTTGCACTATTTTTTCTTTTTAAAATTAAATCGATAACCATACTGAAAGGAAATAGAAGGGAGAGTCCCTGCATTATATGGAGTTCTAAGCATTAGATTTATATTAAAATATCTACCTGTTAACTTTTTGCCTTTTCGTAACTTTCCTAAACCAATAGAAAGAGAGGGGGCATAGTAGCTCCTGCCAGGAAGAAATATTTTTTTTACCTGATCTCCTTTTACTTCATAAGTTTCAGGTAAAAATGATCGGTAGTACCCTAAGGGATTAAGCTCTATACTTATTTGTTTCCCTTTGGTATTGGTTCTTCTCCAAGTGAGTCCATAATTAGTGAAGATTCCAGCATCTGTTTTAGAAGCAAAATTGTTGGTAAAAACTAAATTCCCATTAAATAGAAATTGATGTGTGATTGTCTTTTGTTTCCCTCTTCTTTCTTTCCTTTTCACCTGTTCTTTCCAGAGGTATTCTGCACCAAAATTCAATCCATTGTTCCAAACAAAGTTGCCTGAATAGCCCAATTTAAATTCTAGTTTAGCTGAAGGAATCGAGTCTAGGGTATCCTGAGCACTCAGAGATAAACTAGATAAGTAAACAAGGAAAATAAAGTATTTTCTCATCATTAATAGTTTGAAGAAAGATAACGGTAAAAGAAGGATTTAAAGGGATTGGGCATTTATTAAGATGCTAGGGATGAGTTAATTTGATTAGTAGATAGTTGAAAATTAATTTTTTAGAATGGGGTAACGAAGAAAATTAGGATAAATTGTGAAAGAAATTTTATGTTGAA
>JAESST010000337.1 GCA_016763995.1 Flavobacteriales bacterium
ATTGAAAAAAAGATTGTACCCCTTTAGGGTTGGAAGAACTTGTTGGTTTAATTAAGAATCGAAGCACTCGATCAGAAGAACTTGGACTGAAATATTGGAGTTTCTCAATTACTTCAAAATATCCTGATGGTAATGGTATAAATACACTCAAATTATAATATCCATTTTCTCCTGTAAGTAATGTGTGTGGTCTGTAAGCTGAATTTATCATTGTATTAATTTTAATTATGATTATGATTATGGTGTTCTAAACATTTTTTTATTCTATTTAAGTACTGAACAGACTCCCCCCTCATTTCTTCTGTGCTTTTGTCTTCAATTGCAAATTCCATACACTCCTTATCCTCATTTGCTTCTAAATCTTCATTCCCTTCAGAGAATACTCCTACTAATTGAAATGTTTTAGCACAAAATACAGGAGACCCAGAATTTCCGCCGAAACCATCTAAGTTGCAATAATATAAATTATCAGATGTTCTAATAACCTGCCCTGAATGAGTGAATTTTAATGGAAGACCCAATGGATGACCTAGCATGTATAATTGCTTTCCTTTTTTAATTGGAAGTGTATTAATCGAAATCTCTTCGATTCCTATTATACTATCCTCTAATTCTAATATGGCCCAATCTCTTACTCCATCAAACTCACTATCAACGCATCTTTTTACTTTACAAACCCGACTGTTATCAATAAGAGCTCCTTCATAATCATTAGGTTTTCCACCATAAGACAACAAAACATGCATCTTAGAAATTTCTTTTATTGTTTTCTTTACCCACTTTTCTCCAACTTTGTCATAAATACAATGTCCTACAGTTAGTACCAGTTTTGGCCCAATCAGAAATCCACTGCAACATCCAAAGGCTCTTTCATTGGAAAAGGGCATTGACTCACAAATAGAGTATTCTGCTCCTACTATTCTTTTATCTTTAAGTCTAGTTGCTTTAACCTTATACTTGTCATTGTGTATTTCTAAATATCCTTCAGTTTCTTCTAAAATCATTACTGATTTTGAAGCTTGTTTATTCAATATTTTTATAAAATCAATCTTCTTTCTTCTTGATAAATTATTCCAAATATTAGTAGAATTATCTTTCTTCAAACTCTTCCAGAAGTCCTCATCAGATAGCATCGAAATTCGTTCAATCCTAGGCTCTATATCTGATAAATTTATGGTTCGTTCACCTACCTCTCGTTTAGGTGGATATATCCTTTTAGGAATAGATAAAAATGCTTCAATTGCCATAGCCTTATTTTTTAAACTGTTATAAATATATTTATTAATTACTCCCATTTAAATTCACTCCTACACTCAGGAGAAAAAACCATCTACCCTTTCTGTCAGCATCTACTTCTCCAAAGTCATAACCACCACCAAATTGAATGGTATTGTTTAATAAACCAATAGTTTGTGCTAAGGAAACATCTAGGAATGCTTCTCCGTTACCTGAAAGTAAAACAGTCAAGGGTGAATATGAAAATGTAGAAACACGTCTATATGCCGAATTTGCTTCTCCTCGCTCGCGACGAGAAACAAAACGTTCTATTTGTAATCCGCTACCAATAGACGTTAATACTCTTCCGTCTAAATCTCTCCCTTTTTTATCTGTTTCGAATATTTTAAAGGCAGGAACAACAGCATTTAATCTTAGATCCCAACTAACAGGGATCGGTATTCTCTCAACAGTATTTTTAATCAATTTCTTTTCTACAACACTCATACTCCCGATAAAATAATCTGGAACATAAAATGCTGAATCTTTCTTTAACATTCCTGCAATTCCATTTAATGTTGAGTTTTTCTTTAATGTGACCTTCGTTGCAGTTGCCTTTAACGATCCTAATAAAGGTTGAGGATATTCTCTAAAGAAAGCTTCTCTTTCTGTTTTTGACATAGCAGACTTATAATCTTTGCAACTATTCATTACTCCTAATAGAGTTATTACAAGGCTTGGTATAATTATTCGTTTCATTTGATTTATTTTCATTACGATAGATATTAATTGATAACTATTACTTTTTAAATGCCTGATTAAAACTGTATGGAATCACTCCAATACCCAGTGGCAAGAGAAAACTCAGAAGTGGACTTAATTCGATGGCTACTCCATATTTAATATAGGTGGTTAACCAATATGGAACTACCAAAAGGCTGATTAGAACAGTGGCTAATCCTGATAAAAAGAGAATTAGACGCGATGCACTTTGGGCTTGTACTTTAGGTGATTCTTTAGTGCCACCTGGCATTTTCTTTGGATCACAGTTCTTTTCTACTAAAAAGCTATTGAGAAATTCTTTTATACAAAACCTAAAAAGGATAAAAATTATAATGGCAGTGGTAAGAATCCAACAGGAACCTACAATTATCCATTCTTGATAACTACTCAAACCAAAAGGATTTCCCTTCCCTTTTTCAACTGTTTCTAATATTTTTTTTGCCAAATTATCGTTGATAATTTGAGCTGATAGTTGCTGAACAAATCCACTTATAAGAAGAAGAAATAGGCTAAGGGATATTTTTTTCATCAGAATTCATATTAATTATTTACCCTCCAAAAGTCCCTCATCTAAACCCCTTTGCCCTCACGGTCGTTCGTGAAAACCATCTCATGGTTTTCCGTGAGAAGAAATAACTAAAAAGCATACTTTTAACTATCAACAACTTATAAAGCAGATAGATAACTAAGCATAGATGTTGCTAAACTTTTGCCAGAAATCGAACGATTAAGACACATTAGAAATGCTCAATCAGCATTAGTAAACAATAAAATACATCAAGTTGATCGCGTCCTATCGAAAAAGACATTGTGGAACACAGTTCATCCTTATTAAGAATATAGCCAGCACTATCCCTAAAAATTCGCCATGTATATTGCCACTTCCGAAAATCTGAATTTCTAATTAATAATCAAGTTCAGCTTATTGGGCAACAATGAATAAAGATATCTACCAAAGTACTTTTGATCATTCCAAACAAAACAGAAAATGAGAATCTCCAAATAGAGGATAGTAAATTACTTAATGCTAAATTTTTAAGCCAATATTTTTCTAATTAAAGAATTAAAAGGGAAGATTTCATATACATGATCTTCCCCTCCCCTGTTAAAATTAACGCATACAATTTATTGAAATTTGAGAGAATACCCCTATTTATAGTAGCTCTCATTGACTATAGTTTTGTCTGATATATGAAGCTATGAGCATGATTAAAATTAGAAGTAAGGCATTAAAAACGTAATCATCTAGCTAGATAAACATTATGCATCAATTTTATTTTTAACTCGAATTAATTAGTAAACGAATCTTATTAAATCAAATTATTAACCAAAATTCAAATACCCATGAAACTAAAAATTACAAACGACAGAACAGCTGATGCTGACAAAATGTACCTTTTATTAACCGCTACAAGTCAAACAGGATTAACCGGAATAGCAGAAAACACTTCTGTAAAATTGAGTGACTTTATAACATCAAATCCAAGCATGACTATTACAGCAGACAGCATTGTAGGTGCTAGACTGTATGTTGGATATGGAGCCTTCCCAACCGATAATGATCCTGTTCCTGGTGGCCCTCAATATTATGGTTGGATAGAATTTACTCAAAATCCTAGTGAGTCCAATGTATGGATTAACTTATCCAATGTAGACTTAAGTGGATTACCGCTAACATTAGCAGGAACTGATATATCAAATGCTGCGTTCTCTCTAGGGTACAAAAAATCTGTTTCAGACATTGTAACTCAAATGGTGAGCGATGCATTTGCTGATCCAAAATCAGACGCTAACCCTGCGTACATCACTTGTACAACAGGTCAGGTTAAAATTTTAGGACCAAATAAAACCCCTGCATCTTACCCTTCTTATTCAGATTACATTAGCGCTTTAAGTACTAATGCAGCTCCATTATCTATTACCACCGACACACCTAAAGGCGCTCCTGCCATTACCTTAACAGGAAGTTTTTTAAATGCAATAAACGATAGCGACCCAATTATCAGCCTTAAAACAGCAGATGGAGCAAACACCTTAGTTGTGTTAAAAAGTCAATTCAACACAACTCTCATTTACGAATGTGGAGGCGGTAAATTGATTTTCAACGGAAACACAGTAGATCAAAATCAATCGCCACAAAACACGAACGATAAATTATATGCCAACTCTGCCTTTAGAAATATTCTGATTGGAATGAACGAAGGTTATTTTACGAAAACAGGCCCAAACAACAGCGAAGGTTTTGGTGGGCAGGTTCCTTTTGCCACAGGAGATGGAAGCAAGTATGCACAAGTATTGCATGAAAACTCAAATTCCTATGGGTTCCCTTATGCGGATTCGAATCTTAAAGTTTTAGTTCAGGCCAATTCATCGGATACGATAGACATGACTATTTGTACTGATACAGAAGCGAAAGGATATTCTGACGATAAGAATACTCCAAACATGCCTACTTCAGGAGATTATCAATTCGGAATTGGAGGTAAGAGTTCAGACTTAGGAATGATTACTATTGGAAATTGGAGATACATAGCCGACAAAACAACTGGTGGTTATGGTGGTTATTTACCAACTTTAACGGAATGGACTAAAATGGAATTCGCTGGTCCAGGTAAATACATTTGGATTAAAACAACTGGTGCAGGCTTAGTCTCGGCCGACAAATGTTTTAATACAGGAGCACCAACTTACATCAATAAAGTATTGACTTGGGGAGCAAGTGTTTCTTGGGTATCTGGAGTAGACTCTCCTGCCAAGCCGACCAGTTAATAGCTCAACCAATAAAGTTCTAAGGGCACTCCCTAAAAAGAGTGCTCTTACTCCTTGAAAACAAAGTCATCTTATTGGCTTTATAAAAAAAATCATTAGGTTTAGATTCCAATTAAGCTATTCTACTACACTACTATTATGAAAATAAAAACAATAATCGGCGGAGCTATCTTAGTCATTGCCAGCGCAGCAGGAATCTATCACTATTCTTCAGATGCCGCCGAGCCCGATCCAAGTCCGAATCCAACTCCAATTGTAGAAGTTGTAACAGAAAACCATTTTTTGGTCATTTCTGATCCACACCTCCACAAAGGAATTAATCAAGATCAAATTGGGCAATACACGGCTGATTCAGGGGAAGATCTGTGGAAAATTACCTTGACTAAGTTTCAGGAAGTAATTGAAGGAAAAACGGCTTATCCTACTCCAAAATTTATTGTATTGTTGGGGGATTTACCTTGGCATGCATCTCCTATTGTTCAACAAGACTTAGATGTAGCACATGCGAGTTCAGCTCAAATCTTAAGCGATTTAAGAGAAGCAGCTCAAAAAGTCAATATTCCGCTCATTTATTCACCCGGAAACAATGATTCTTGGAATGGAGATTATAGAGCCTTTTCCATTGATGGGAAAACTCCTTTCGACTTAGATTCTGCAGGAACCGCAGATTGGCCAGTCATTAATAGTGGAATCTGCACTACTGGTGGAAAAACAGCTTGCTTGGCAGATACCTCTTTAAAAAACTTAGGATGTTACTCCGTCTACCCCCTAGGGAAACAAGCAGGCTTGAAAATGATAATGCTCAACTCTGTAATGTTTAACAAAGATGATACGAATCATTTAGGCGTTTATTATTACGGGAAACCCGGTTTGCAACAAGCAGATGTTCAACAACAAATGGCTTGGTTAGAAAAACAATTTGCTGAGGGAGATCCTACCGACGCCATAATGTTAGGAATGCATATCCCGATTGGAATGAATTCTTATCCAAATCATTCAGGAGAGTTCTCCGAAATGTGGAGTGAAGAATTACTTTACAAGGGGAAACCGATTAAAGACGTTTTTCTTGAATTAATGGCGGAACATCAAAATCAAGTTATTGGCGTTATTACAAGTCATACCCACATGGATGGCCTAAGAAAAATGATGTATCAGGATGCCGGAGAGCTTAAATTTAGCGACTTAGTTGTATCTATTCCGGGGGTTACACCGGGTCACGGAAATAATCCCTCAATGAAATTATTCAGTTATAATTCCTCCAATTATGAATGGCAAGATTTCACCACCTTGTATAATAATTTCCATCAAACATCTACTGTAAGCCCTACTTTTGGAGATCTTAATTTTACTTTTAGCAATCAATTTAAGGCTGATCCTAAATTGAGTATGAGAGCCAATGTCGCACAAATGAGCCTTGTTCATTTAGACAGTTCAGTTTCTAATATTTATACTGCAATGGGCGATGGTCTTGGAAAAAATAAAGTCAGCCTGACCTTAGAAGTAAAACCCACTAACTAAAAAACACATGAGTAATCGAAAAATAAGATTCATTTTTAGCCTAGTTTTTATCATTTGTTATTTTGTACTGCTAGGAGCTATTTTAGCAGTAGAAGTTAGCGATAGTGTCAATATGGAACAAGGCGAAAATACCATGATGGGAGAATTAAACATCCTTCTTGGTCTATTAACCGCCGGCCTAGGGCAAATCATTAATTATTGGTTTAGTAACAAAAAAGCGAAGGGAAATACAACTCCTGCTCAATAAATAAAAAAATAAACATGTCATATACTTTACCCACACAATCACCTTTTACACATTCCGTTGGAATTTGTTTCCATACAAACATGTGTAATTGGTATGTATCTCCTACCGTTAAATATAGCAGAGAAAATCAAATTAAATACTCACAAGATCGTTTAGAGGTAATTGCCAAAACCTTTAAACTAATTCGGGTTTATAGCTTGTTTGTTCCGGGATTTCAACCTACTGGAGATTTAGACCCATGCACAGCAGCACTCGTTAGCGTAATAAAGGCGAATAGCGATGTAGAAGGCATGATCAGTACAGCAGACGATACTAAAACCTTATTTCAAACTCAAGCGAATGTAGATGCTTGGGTTGCCAAATTAAAATCATCGTTTGGAAGTTCAGTCTCTCAAATCAAAACCATCCTAATTGGAAATGAAATTAATGCCAACGGGTTTACTGTAGCTGAGCTCAACACCATATATGCCAACTTTAAAGCAAACGCAGATTTTATGGCGCTAAAAATACCATTAAGCGTTTCGTTTAGCAATTTACCAGTTCAATCTGGCAATACTCTTTCTGATAACTTAGTCGCTGCAGTTTCATCCAATTGGGATGCCTCATGGAATGGAGGAAATTCTTTTGTTTTTATAGATCCATACCCAGATGCAAGTGGAATTGGTACTCCGGCTGGAGTGTTTGACTGGCAATCTAAAGTTCAGACTTACTATGCCGCCAAACACCCTAAACTTCAAATTTTCATAGCAGAAACTGGAGCCGAAGGAGATGCAACTGATCAAACATCTGTACCTATTATTTCAGGCATCTTGAGCCAATTAAACGATCAATATACAACAGCTAAAACAAGCGTTCCAACCTTTTTATTTGAAGCAGTGGATGAGCAATTAAAACCAGGAACTCCAGTTCAAACTAATATGGGAGTTTATAAAGATGCAGCGGCAGCCGATGGTTCTACCATTAGCATAAAATCTGGTATTACAGTTCCTAGTTGGGTGAGTTAGTAAATAGCCTTTATACTAGTTAGTAGCTGAACATTGAGTTAACGAATAGATAACTACGAGAATTATCTATTCGTAATTTGCTGCGTTAAATCGTTTAAATTTACTAGAGTAATCAACTTAAGATTTATACTGCTACATAACTTTGAATTCTCATTCCATTATGAAAAAAGGCCTCCTACTTTCCTTACTTATTTGTACCTGTAACCTTCTATTAGTTGGTCAATCAAAGTCAGAAAAAGTTGATATTAAATGGGGAATAGAACAAAAAGTATCTAAAAAAACGGTTCTTGATAATATCATTGGAAGCGATGAATCTGGCATCTACATTATCAAGAAAAATCACAAAGGGAAAATCCCCATTTTAATTGAGCGTTATGATCACGACATGAATCTCAGTAAATCTGTTCCTGTTACTTTAGGTGAAAAGAAAAAGGCAAGATCTTATCAAGCTGTAACCGAAGTAAACGGAGAAATACTCCTATTCTCAACTATATTAGATAAGGGATCAAAAACAAATTTATTATTTGTGCAAACACTTAATAAAAAGACTCTAAAGCCAAGTAGTATACTTAAAAAAATAGGAGAAATTGATTATGAAAATGGATCGAAACGAAACTCTGGGTCATTTAGATATGAAGTTTCGAATAACAAAAAAAAGATTCTGATCTATTACAAGCTTCCTTATGAGAAAGGAGGAAAAGAAAAAGTTTCATATCACATCTACGATAGTAAATTAAATCTATTATGGGAAAAAGACCTTACTCTTCCATACAAACAAGAGCTATTTACTGTTTTTGATTATGAAGTAAGGGAAAATGGTGATTTATACTTATTAAGTAGAATATATAAGGACAAAGTAAGAGAGGTACGAAACGGAAAACCCAACTATGAATACCTGATTATTGCTTATACAGATAAGGGAAATTCAGTAACTGAGTTTCCAATTGCGATTAAAGAACATTTTTTAAGAGACATGCAAATTGCTGTTAATAAAAATGGGGATATCATTTGTGGAGGATTTTACTCAGAAAATCAAGTTTCAATCTCTAAGCGAGCTAATGCATTTGAGCAAAACTCAATATCTACAAATTCAAGCATTAAAGGGAGTTACTTCTTAAAAATTGATGGAAAAACCAAAGAAATTATATCCAAAAGCTTTAAAGAGTTTGGACTTGATTTTATTACAGAAAACTTAACCGATCGACAAGAGAAGAAGGTAAAAAGGAAAAAAGCAAAAGGAAAACGTGTTGAACTGTATCAATACGCATTAGATAATATCGTACTTCGAGAAGATGGAGGCGCAATATTAGTAGGCGAACAATACTATGTTCAAATTACTACAACTACCAATTCTCAAGGACAAACAAATACCTCTTATCATTACTTCTATAATGATATTATTCTCGTTAAGCTTTCTCCTTCAGGAGAGATTGATTGGACGGAAAAAATAGCCAAAAGACAGCACACAGTAAATGATGGCGGATTCTATTCTTCCTATTCCTTATCTGTCGTCAATGATAATTTATACTTTGTATTTAACGATAATATAAAAAACCTTTTTGGTAATACTTATTCGGGAAAAGACAAAGGAAAAATAAAGTACTTCACTAAAAAAGCAAAGGAATCAGTCGCAGTATTGGTTGAAGTTGACGGTGACGGAAGACAAGTAAAGGAAGCCTTATTCTCGGCAAAAGAAACCGATTTATTAATTCGGCCAAAAGTATGTGAACAGACCTCAGATAATGAGTTGATCATTTACGGTCAAAAAAGAAAAAATCAACGTTTAGGTAAAATCACTTTTCTAGATTAAAAAATCTCAAAAACCCATCTTTCAATATTAAAAATGACTTTTTTTACGACCTAATGCCACTTCTTCATCAATTAATTTAGGAGAAGCTAATAATTTTTATATCTTGTTACTTAATTCATTCAACTTAATGTCACGATATAAAAAAGTAGTTATCTCTTTACTCGTCCTTATTGCATTACAAGCTGCATGTGTTCTTTTTTATTCTTAAAGTTTCCTCCACTTCATGAAATCCTTATTATTCACTTTAAGTATTCTACTTATGACCTCTAGTATTGCTCAAGATAAAAAAGAATTGCCTTTTGTAGAAATCTCAGAAACCCCGAAAAACCATTCTGCTGGGTCTACTGTGTCTAGAATGATTGATGGATTGGGATATCGATATTACTGGGCATCAGAAGCTTTAACAAACGAAAATTTGAACTATAAGCCTTCTGAAGATTCGAGAAATACCATAGAGACCATACAGCATATTTACGATTTATCAGTTACCATTAAAAACGTAGCGGCGAAGAAAGTAAACCTTCGACCATATGTAAAAAGCAAACTTAGTTACGAGGAACTGAGAGAGGCGACCCTATTCAACTTAAAAGAAGCAAGCGAATTATTTGCAAAAACGGAGCATGTTGAAGAGCATGTTGTCGCTTTTCAGAAAGCTGATAAAACAAATGAGTATCCTTTTTGGAATTTCTTGAATGGCCCTTTAGCAGATGCAATTTATCACACCGGTCAAATAGTGTCATTTAGAAGAACTTCAGGAAACCCAATGAGTAATAAGGTTAGAGTGTTTACCGGTAAGAATGCGGAATAGCTTTAGATGAAATTCAAGCAACTAATCATTCCTACTATACTAATACTGATTGGTGAGAGTGTTTTTATTTTACCCTTTCTAGTTACTAGAATTTTTCGACCAACTTTTCTTAAAGTATTCGACATTACTAACTTTCAGTTAGGAGCAGCTTTTTCCGTCTACGGAATAATTGCGGCTATTTCTTATTTCTTCGGTGGCCCAATTGCAGATAAATTTTCTCCAAAACAATTGTTATCCGCTTCATTGGCAACAACCGCTATTGCAGGTTTCGGAATGGCACGTATCCCTTCAATAGAAATACTCACCGTACTTTATGGCATTTGGGGCTTAAGCACTATTCTACTTTTTTGGGCTGCTTTCATCAAAGCAATTCGCCTTTTCTGGACGGAACAAAAACAAGGTCAAGGATATGGAATTGTTGATGCAGGACGAGGAATTTTTGCTGCCTTCTTAGCTTCTATTTCAGTCTTTTTATTAGACTATATGCTTCCTGTATCTTCCGAATTAGCAAGCTTAGACGATTTATCCAATGCCCTTTCTACCGTGATTTTATTGTTTTCCATCATCACCTTTCTATGCTCATTATTAGTCTTTTTCTTTTTACCAAAAGAGAATTCGAAACAAATCGCTGCCGAAAAATTTGATTTGAAAAGAATTAAAGATGTTGCTAAAAGGCGTTCTATCTGGTTAAACGCTATCATTGTTTTATGCGCATATGTAGGCTATAAGTGTACGGATGATTTTTCTCTGTATGCTGCAGAGGTATTAAATTATAATGATGTAGATGCTGCACACATAGGCACTATTTTCTTTTGGATCAGACCTTTCGCAGCTCTAGCTGCTGGCTTATTGGGAGATCGATTCTTACATTCTAATATGATTAGGCTGTGCTTTATCATTCTTATCGTCGCAAGTCTTTTCATTTTTTCAGGCCTCGGAGATTCTAGTATAGAGCTAATCGTTATCATTACTTTAGCCATTAGTAGTATTGGGATATATGGTTTAAGAGGATTATATTTTGCAACTGTAGGAGAAGCAAAAATCCCCCTGCTCTTTACAGGAAGCGCTGTTGGGTTAATTTCAGTTATCGGTTATACTCCTGATATATTTTTTGGCCCTTTAATGGGTCAGGTATTAGATTCATATCCCGGCGAGCAAGGCCACCAATATCTTTTTGGAATCTTGACCCTATTTAGTTGTGCAGGCTTAATTGCAACGTCCCTTTTTAAAAAGAGTTATTAATGTTTTCCAGATTTTCACATTGATTCAACTAAATTTAACATTCCTATGAGCTAATATCAGTTGAATTGGAAATTAGATCTATTCAGAGGAATCATTGTATTCTATGAAGGAGATCAAAAAATAGGGAATATGCCCATTTTATTACTTTTTAGGAAGTACTCCCTAGTTTCATATAAACCTGAGCTCGGCTCTTCTTAAGAATTCAGAATGCAGGTAAATAGTGAGATTTGATAACATGAAGGTATATCAGGAAAAGAGTATCGGATTTACAATCGAGCTAACGAAAATTTACTGGCCATAGTTAGCATCCACTTTTAGACTTCTAGTGCACAGCTAACATGTGAAAACAGAAGTATCTATTTTCCAGTAACTTCTTGGGTGTTTCAGGTGCAAAATGGAGAACAGATCATCACCAAATAATGAACTTTAACAGCAACTTATCAAGGAGTAAACTAATTACTCTGCAACGAATGAGACCAGCAAAATTCTACTTTTTATTAGTGGCCTACAACTCATCAATTATTTTTCATCTTTGTTTTTAATCATGTTTGTTGTTGTATTTATTGTAATTCTCTAATTTTAGACAATAACTAACCACTGCTATTGAGACTCCTTTTTATATCACTTCTATTCTTATTGCTGTGTTTCGTCAGTAACGACGTTAGCGCGCAATCGAATAGTCCTGTAAAGCAAGAAAAAGTAACTCCTCCTATAGTTACAACTACCCAAAAACAAGAACTAGACACTGAAGAGTCTTTAGAATATATGGGAACCGAGCTTTTATTTCAGCTTAAGAAACGACTTCATTTAACTACAGAAGAGGAAGAAAAAGAGAAAGAGGAAATAAGGAAGAAAAATAAGAAAAAACTTACTTTTAACATTTTAGGAATAAAAATTGAGAGGGGATAAAAGTATATTTTTTAAAGCAAATTAGTTTTATTCAAGCTATTCTATTAACTATAGTAGCATTCCATTTCTATAGAATGGGTAATATTTCTTACCAGTCGACTGATATACTATATAGTTAAGACTTCCTTTATCTGAAATAAGTCTAATTTTATAGTATCCAAACTCTTATCTAGTTATTATGAAAAAATACTTACTTATTCTGATTACTTTGTTCTCATTTACAACAAAAGCCCAAAATAGAGTATTATCATTTAACGGAACGAACGATTATCTTAACCTTGGCTCTAATGCAGGGAATAACATTAGAACTATTGAGTTATGGTTTAAGCCTAACCAAGTTATCAATTCCAACCTTAGTGACTTTATTACTTTGGTTCAAAGAGAGACTAGCCTTAGCTCTTTTGCCCCTTTTGAATTTGGGCTGCATTTTAGTTCTTTACCAGGAAGTAAAGGAAAAATTAGATTCTCGATAAACGACTCTAACAGCACAAATTACAGCGTTTTTTCCAATTCAAATAGTTGGAATACGGATCAGTGGTATCATGTTGCAGGAGTAGTTCATCCAATAACTGGGATGAAACTATACATTAATGGGAAACAACAAATTGACAGTAATAGTTATACGGGACATACAAATAGTTCTCCTTTTTATACTGCTGCAGGTAGATGGGGAAATGCTAATATTCGCTATTTTGATGGTAGAATAGATGATTTAAAATTTCATAGTACAGCTTTTTATCCTTCCAACTTTAGTCCAAATTGCCCAAATCAGCCATCGCATTTAGCAGACAAAGGTAATTGGAACTTTAATAGTCCCTCAGCAAACATTGCCATTGATTCAAATAGTACGAATTACCACGGAAATATAATAGGTGCAGTAAAACAAGTGGAAGAAATTTGTAAATCGGGGAATAGCATAAGTCTTGATGGTGTTAACGATTTCATAGATTTAGGGTCTTTAGCCGGAAACAATATTAGAACCATTGAGCTATGGTATAAACCTCAAACAGAGATTAACACAACATTAAATAGATTCAAAACTCTAGTAGCTCGAAATACAGGACTTCTGGGAGCACAAGACGATTTTGAATTTGGAATAACCTTCACCCATTTATCCCCTAATCAAGGAAAACTAAGGTTTATTATGACCGATGATTTGGGCTCAATTTATAACGTTTATTCAGATTCCAATAAATGGGTTACAAATAAATGGTATCATATAGCAGCTGTTGTGCATCCTGTTAGAGGAATGAAATTGTTTATCAATGGTATTCAACAAAACGACAGCAATGCCTACAGTCATCATACGGATACATCCTCTTTCTATACAACTTTAGGCAGATGGGGTAATTTTTCAGGAAATAGATATATAGATGGAAATATAGATGACTTAAAATTCCATACAACAGCTATTTATTCTTCCAACTTTATTCCAGACTGTCCTGATCAACCTTCTACTATAGCGGATCATGGCAGCTGGAACTTTAATGGTTCAGATCCAATTATTGTAATCGATTCTAATTTTACTAATTACAATGGTACTATTCATGGGGCTAACAGGGCAATTGACACTATTTGTCCACTTCAAATTGCAGTTGGCTCAAGCAAGCAAACACTTTCAAATCAAAATGTTAACATTTACCCAAATCCAACAAAAGGTATTGTTCAATTTACTATTGACGATATTAGCAATACAAGATTAAAAGTTGACATTATAGACATAAACGGTAGAACTGTTTTGAACACTACAGTTCTTCAAGAGTTCTTCTCTATTGATTTAAGCAATTTTTCGAATGGAATTTATTTCTATAGAGTATACCAAGAAAGTAAAATTATTTCAACTGGGAAAATTATTAAACACTAATTCTCTATGCATTTCTTACCTTTACAACTTCTTGGGGCCGACCGGTATCGACAGCAAGACGGATCAATAAATAAGCAAGTCGAGCATTGAGTGAGTAGCTCGTTAATCATAACACTAAACTTGTCTAAACGACAACAATAATTACGCGCTTGCAGCGTAACACTCGATAGAGGTTACAATTAATTCCGAGACTAGGTCTTGGAACAAGCATTCCTCTCAGGGGTTCGGCTCATTAATTCCCTGGCTAAGAGGATTCGAAATTTTGAGCTAGTCAATTAGGAACCTAGACTGGTTGGCGAAATTAATAGGATAAGGTATAAGTCGGATGTTTGTAACCAGCTTGTATTCGAAAAATAATAATAAACTAAACTTGTAGAAAATTTATTTATTCCTTGTTTGGACGAGAGTTCGAATCTCTCCGGCTCCACAAACAAAAGCTTAACACGACAGTGTTGAGCTTTTTTGTTTTGTAGAAAGCGGAACTTTAGTTCAAGCTAGCAACAAAATAAAAAAGAGTAATTCGAACAAAGTGAGAATAAGCTTTTGTTTGAGTACAATATTGCAATTCTGAGATCACCGAAGGTAATCTCTCCGGCTCCACAATTAAAACTACAACTCGCTAATAATTAGCAAGTTGCTTTTGTTAGGGGAAGTTAATTCAACTTTTAGATTCAATTTCCCTATTTAAAATAAGATTAATGAATAAGAATCCTTGTTTTTCCCTCCTCCGCGCTCCTACCCTCTATAGTAACCCAAAACCGACTATAGTAGGTAAAAGCCTATTGTATTTTTGAATAATAATTATTAAACAGAATAGAAGAAGATAATCAACTAACAACTTATTATCTTGGGTGGAAGAGTGAACAA
>JAESST010000338.1 GCA_016763995.1 Flavobacteriales bacterium
ATAAGAATCCCAACGAGCGGCAAAATAAATTTAAGCATGTATTAAAGTTAAGACAAAAAAAGCCCCTTAAGCAAACGCTTAAGGGGCTTTAACATTTATTTGGAAGAAGATTACTCTCCTTTTTCCATTTTCTCTTTAAGAGCAGTTAATGCATCTAAATCTCCAAGAGTTGTTTTCTCTTGTTTATTGTTCATGCTCTTAATTGCTTTTGAAGTCGCCATTTGGTCTGCCTTAGCGCTAGCTCTCTTTGTTGTTCTCTCTTCGTACTCTTCATCCTTGTGGATTTGAGTGTGAGAAACAGCAATTTTCTTAGCGTTTTTGTTGAATTCCATGATTTTGAATTCTAACTCTTCATCTTTCACTGCAACAACTTCATTCTCTTTGATCAAGTTACGTTTTGTAGCGAAAGCTTCAACACCGTAAGGTAAAATGATAGTTGCTCCTTTTGCGTTCAATTCAGAGATAGTTCCCTTATGTACACTTCCGATTTCGAAGATAGTTTCAAAAGTCTCCCAAGGATTTTCTTCCAATTGCTTGTATCCTAAGCTTAATCTTCTGTTATCCTTATCAATCTCTAAAATGATTATTTCCATTTCTTCACCAACAGAAACAACTTCTCTTGGATGATTGATTTTCTTTTGCCAAGATAAATCTGAAATGTGAACTAAACCATCTACTCCATCAGCTAATTCTACGAATACACCGAAATCAGAGATATTGGTAACCTTTCCTGATTGCTTAGATTCAATTGGAAATCTAGCCTCAATTCCTTCCCATGGATCAGCTGTTAATTGCTTAACACCTAATGACATTTTTCTTTCTTCTCTATCTAATGTTAAGATTTCAGCTTCTACTTCATCACTAACTTTAAAGAAAGCTTGAGCAGGCTGCAATTGATTAGACCAAGAAATTTCAGAAACGTGAATTAAACCTTCAACACCTGGTTGAATTTCTACAAATGCACCATAATCAGCAACAACAACAACTTTACCTTTCACCTTATCGCCTACTTGTAATTTGTCGTCTAGTTTATCCCATGGATGACCTTCTAATTGCTTCATATCTAAAGCAATTCTCTTCTTATCATCATCAAAGTCAAGGATTACAACTTTCACTTTCTCATCTAAAGTAACCACTTCTTCTGGGTGGTTTACTCTACCCCAAGAAAGATCCGTAATGTGAACTAATCCGTCAACACCACCTAAGTCAATAAATACACCGTAAGAAGTTACATTCTTAACAGTTCCTTCAAGAACTTGTCCTTTCTCTAATTGAGAAATAATTTCTCTCTTCTGAACTTCAAGTTCAGCTTCGATTAATGCTTTATGAGATACTACAACGTTTTTGAATTCTTTGTTGATCTTAACAACTTTGAATTCCATTGTTTTGTCTACATAGATATCGTAATCTCTAATTGGCTTCACATCAATTTGAGAACCAGGTAAGAATGCTTCGATTCCGAATACATCTACAATTAAACCACCTTTTGTTCTACACTTAACATGACCTTTAATGATCTCTTGAGTATCTAATGCAGTATTTACTCTTTCCCAAGCTCTTAATGCTCTAGCTTTTCTATGAGAAAGAACTAATTGTCCATTTCTATCTTCTTGGCTTTCGATGAATACTTCAACTAAATCACCAATTTTTAGATCATCTTTATATCTTAATTCAGATTTTGTAATAATCCCATCAGACTTGTAACCAATGTTTACTACAACTTCTCTTGGAGTAATGCTTACAACTTCTCCATCTATTACATCTTGCTCAGAAATTGATGTAATGGTTTCGTTGTACATTTCTTCCATCGATTTCTGATCTTCGTCAGAATACTTATCATCATATTGACCGATAGCATCCCAATCGAAATCTTTTCTGAAATCTTCTTGTTCTTTTTTACGCTCTTCTTTCGTCTTTGGAGCTTCAACAACTTGTTCAGTAGTATTATCTTCTACTGTTAGTTCTTCGTTTTTAGCTTCAGTTTTAGGAGCGTTTTTTCTAGCTCTAGTTTTAGGTTTTCTAACCACAGCTTCAGAAGCAGCTTTCGCTTCTTCTACAACTGGTGCAGTTTCAGCCTTTACTTCTTCTACAACTGGTGCAGCTTCAGCCTTTACCTCTTCTACAACTGGTGCAGCTTCAGTTTTTGCCTCTTCTACAGCTGGTGCTGCTTCAGTTTTTGCTTCCTGTACTTCTATAGTAGCTTTTGCCTTTGGAGCTGCTATCTTTGCAGCAGACTTTTTTGATTCTTCTGCGTTTTCAGCAGTATTTTCTTTTGATTCAGCCATGAATGACTTGTTTTTGTATTTCGTCTTTAAATCGATATGAAAACGAAAGTTGTTATAAAATATCCCAAAATATCGACGTTTGGGCTTCTCAAAAATGAGAGCGCAAATGTACTAAAAAAAAATATGTAAAATACCCCATGCTTCCACTGATATTAAAGGACTTTCCAACGATCCTAATTCAAACTTCAATGGTTAATTTTACTCTTGTAAATCGCTTATGAAACAATTCGACATACCTACTAGTTATAGAAGCTCTTTCATATCGGCTATTAAAAACAGCCGCAAGGACTTAGACCCAAGAAAAAAAGACTTTTCCCCTTCTTTATTAGATTTCGGGAATGTGCAATTTCTGATTGCTAGACATTTTGGCTTTTGTTATGGTGTCGAAAATGCAATTGAGATTGCTTACCGAGCTGTTGAGGAAAATCCAAATAAAAAAATCTACCTACTGAGTCAAATGATTCACAACCCTTCTGTTAATGCTGATCTTCGCGCAATGGGCATCCAGTTTATAATGGATACAGAAGGCAATCAATTTGTAGAATGGGAAGACCTTAACAAGGAAGATGTTGTCATTATTCCAGCTTTTGGTACAACCTTAGAGATTGAAGAAAAACTCAAAAAAATTGGAATTGAGATTCAAAAATACAATACTACTTGCCCCTTTGTAACTAAAGTTTGGAAGCAGTCGGAAAAACTCGGAAAATCTGACTTCACTATCATTATACATGGTAAACATAAACACGAAGAAACGAGGGCCACATTTTCTCACAG
>JAESST010000339.1 GCA_016763995.1 Flavobacteriales bacterium
TATTGTTAATCAGCGTTGTTGTTGTTCCTAAAATACTAAACCTAATCCCCTTAGCTGTACTCGCTAGTATTCTATTAACTGTTGGTTATAAACTGGCCAAGCCAAGTTTATTTAGCCAAATGTATAAGCTCGGCCCTAAACAGTTTTATCCTTTCGTAATAACTATGGTTGGAATTGTATTTACAGACCTCCTAACAGGTATTACTTTAGGGGTTGGCGTAGCCATCTTTAACTTAGTAAGAAATAATTATAGAAACTCTCATTTTATGCACATCAAAGAAACAGATGATGCTTGTCATAAAGTTGAGATGAATCTTTCTGAGGAGGTCACTTTCTTGAATAAAGGAGCTATTCTTCAAGAATTAAATCGTTTACCTGATTGCACTGAAATAACCATTGATATTCGAACCTCTGTTAGGGTAGATTACGATGTTTATGAAATTATAGACAATTTTAGAAAAAACAGTGCCCCAGACCGAGGCATTAAAGTCATCGTAAAAAGCGATACAGAATACAGTACTGCAGATTATTAAGCATAAAAAAGGGGATATTGTATTAATATCCCCTTTTCATTCTCTCATTTTTCTAAACGAATTTATCGCCTTTCTCCATTTTTATATCGGTAACGAATTGCTTTATTTTTTGCTCATCTTCTTTCTTACAAACTAACAAAATATTATTCGACTCAACCACAATATAATTTTTCAAACCTTGTAATACCACTAGTTTCTCCTTTGGAACACTAACAATACAATCCTCAGAATCATAAAGCATCACATTTTTACCTACCGTTGCATTTCCTTTCTTATCATGATTTAAGTGCGTATAAATAGAACCCCAGGTTCCCAAATCTGACCAACCAATATCTGCTGAAATTACAAACACATTTTTAGCATTTTCCATAATCCCATAATCAATACTCACACTCTTCGTTTCTGAGTAAATCGACTCTATTGCTTGAACTTCTTCAGTTGTTCCAAATTTATCTTCTTGTTCTTTAAAAAGAGCATCCATTTCAGGGAGTAGTTGCTCAAAAGATTTATTGATTGATTTTAAGCTCCAAATAAACATTCCTGAATTCCAACTGAAATCGCCACTATCTAGAAACTGCTTTGCCAATTCGAGGTTTGGCTTTTCTGTAAATGTTTTTACTTTCTTTAGTTCTCCTGACCCGGTATCTTCAAACTGAATATAGCCGTACCCTGTATCAGGTCTGCTAGGCTGAATTCCCAAGGTTACCAATGCATCATTTTCTGCCGTAAAATCTAATGCAGCCTCCATTACTTCCACAAATTTTTTCTCCTTTAAAATAAGGTGATCTGCAGGTGCAACAATAATATTTGCATTCGGGTTCTCCGAGGATATTTTATAATTTGCATACGCAATACATGGTGCTGTATTCTTTCTACTTGGTTCGCATAAAACTTGACTTTCTCTTACATCTAGTTGTTCTAGAACAAGCGACTTATACAAATCATTAGTCACAATATATATGTTCTCTTTAGGCGCTAAATGCAATAAACGATCAAATGTTTGTTGAATCAATGTTTGGCCCGTTCCTAATATATCTATGAATTGCTTTGGAAATTCAGTTCTACTCATCGGCCAAAAACGGCTTCCGATTCCTCCTGCCATGATCACACAATAATTATTTTCTCGATTCATTGCCTTATAATTTAGGGCACAAAAGTAATTATTCGAATGTTGCGAGAAGCTTAATATTTACTAAGAATTGCGGGCTATTCGCTCAATTTCTGCATGGCCGCTTACGAGATACACTTTTTGAGACTTTAATTCAATACATTCATATCTCGTTCTCCGTTTCTTTCCTTTACTAAACACTCGTGTTTCATGAAGAACAAAATGCTCCCCTAATTCTAACTCTTCCAAAAAGATAGTATTAGACGGAGCATTGTAACGCTTTAAAACTTTAAATAAATCAGGATCACTACAACTTGATGCCTTAGGTCGGTCTAGGTGTTTCATTAGCGACTTCTTCACATCTTCAGGAAACTCAACTACAGCCATCACTTGTTTCAACATTTGAGAATAAATGCTTTTCCATTCTACTCCATGAGGATTCACCTTTGCCCTATATTTTGACCAACAAGCTACATGAGCAATCTCGTGTGTTAAGGTAATTAAAAAGTGATATTGATTTAAATCACCATTGACTGAAATGCGATTTGGTTTCCCTTGAAATGCGGGCCTAAAATCACCAAATTTTGACTTTCTAGATTTTGAGATTCTAAGGTGAAAATCATATTCCCTATACCAGACATTCACTAAAGGAAGTGCTGATTCAGGAATATATTTTAGCAATACTTTCGACAAGGGTTAAACGAAAATTTGATACACCAGTAAACTAGAAAAATAAGCCAAAGCTCCCATATAAACCAATTGAATAATTGGCCATTTCCACCCACCAGTTTCTTTTACAACAATTGCCACCGTTGCCATACATTGCAATGCAAATGCATAAAAAATAAGCAACGAATAGCCTGTGGCTTTGGTATATACTTTCGCTCCAGTTGAGGCGTGAGTTGCCCGATTCATCTTTTCCTTTATAGATGCTGTATTTTCTTCATCTCCAACGCTATACAAAGTAGCCATCGTTCCAACAAATACTTCACGAGCAGCAAATGAAGTAATGATCGCAATCCCTATTTTCCAATCGAAACCTAGCGGCCTAATTGCTGGTTCAATAAATTTTCCAATGTGACCTGCATAAGACACTTCTAATTTCTCACTAGCTATTTGTTCATTAGCTGCTGTTAAATCTGCATTAGAGTCTGCCAAAACAGTTTTATACTTCTCTTCAATCTGACTCATCTCATCTCCAGGGCCGTAGCTTGATAATACCCAGAGCACAATAGACACAGCAATGATAATTTTTCCAGCTTCAAATAAAAAAACTTTTGTTTTGTTCAAAATTGTCATCCCAACATTGGTCCAACGTGGAGTTCTGTAAATGGGGAGTTCCATTACAAAATTGCTGCGTTCATCTGACTTTACAATGTATTTCATCACAAAAGCTGTAAGCAGCGCTGCAACAAAGCCTAGAAGATAAAGTGCCATCATCACAACTCCTTGAAGATTGAAGCTCAGAAATTGTTTATCTGCAGGAATAACCAAAGCAATCAATAGAGTATAAACAGGAATCCTCGCTGAACAGCTGATTAATGGAGTTACAAAAATAGTTAACAAGCGTTCTTTCTTATTTGCAATTGTTCTTGCACTCATTATCGCAGGTACTGCACACGCTGCTCCACCTAAAAGAGGAATAATTGACCTTCCATTTAAACCAAAACGTTTTAATAATGCATCTGTCAAAAAACTAACGCGCGATAAATATCCTGTATCTTCTAAGATCGCGATGAACATGAATAGCATCGCAATTTGAGGAACAAAAATAATTATACCTCCCAAGCCGGCTAAAACTCCATCAACCAACAAATCGTTGAGCACACCCTCAGGTAGCGTTTTCGAAAGCCAATTCCCTAGCACAAGAAATCCATTTTCAATCCAATTCATAGGATAAGAAGACCATGAAAAAATAGCCTGAAAGATTAGAAAGAGGATCAATAAAAAGATAGCAAATCCAAAAACAGGATGTGTAAATACGCTATCAATTCTTCTAGTAATCTTAGCAGTTCTTGACTCTCCTTCCTTCGTCAGGGTAAGTTTTACAATGTCTTTTATTTTATTGAACCTATGAACTGTATTTTCAAGCGCATCTTTTGACTCATGGTTCTCAATAAACTTAGGAACCTTCTTGTATTTGTAATTTGCTATTGCTTGCTTTAATTCTTTTATTCCTTTACTCAGCCGAGCATTTATTGGTACTACAGGAATCCCCAGTTTTTCCTCTAGCTTTTTAACATCGATGGATTGTTTATTGCGTTCTACAATATCCATCATGTTTAACACTAGAATTGTCGGTTGCTCAGAATCGACTAGTTGAGTTGCAAGTAATAAGTTACGCTTCAAATTGGAGGCGTCAACTACTACTACAATTAATTCTGGTAAATCGTTTCTACTATTGTCATTTAAATAATCAAAAGTAACCTGCTCATCTTCTGAACGTGGACTTAAGCTATAAGTCCCAGGCAAGTCAACAACTTCTGCTTTAATATGATCGTTTATTTTTAAAAAGCCTATTTTTTTTTCAACCGTTACCCCGGGGAAATTCCCAATCCTTTGATTTAATCCTGTTAATGAATTGAATAAAGTTGATTTTCCTGAATTGGGATTTCCAACTAATATAAGCCTCAGCTCATCTTCTATCCTAAACGTCTTTTCTCCCACAGTAATTAGCTAAGCAATACTTCCATTTTTTGCGCATCATCCTTTCTCAAACTGATAAAACTATCTTCTACGCGAATAATTATTGGATCTCCAAATGGGGCTTTTCTTTCAATAGTTATTTCCTCACCCAAAATACAACCCATACTATAAAGTTGAATGGTTAGATGATTATCTAACACCTTTTTCAGAATTACTTTATCCCCTACTTTATAGTCTGCTAAGGTAGCTCTCATTCTCATTATTTAGATTTAATCTAAATAACAAAGGTACTGTTAAAAAAGGGGAATTATAAAAAGAAGTAGTGCTTTTCAGACAATTTTAAATCTGTAAAATTTCTATTCTCACTAAAGGATGGGCAGTCACACTTTTTCTTATTCTTTGGCTTTTTCCTTTTCTTTTTATAGGAAGAAACTCCATTAGAACAAGAGACTAAGAAAAAAGAAGTTATCAAGAAAAAAAGGAAATTACGAATTCGCATACTCAAAGTTAGGTAGAATCAATTGAACATAAAAAAACGCCTCAACAATATGTTGAAGCGTTTTCTTTCAAAGCAAAATTTTATTTATTACCCGCACTTGCTATATCCGCAATCTACACAAGTCAAGCATCCTTCTTTAAACATTAATCCTTCTTCCGAAGAACACTCAGGACATGCTTCTCCGCTCATCTTTGTTCCATCAGGAATATATTTCTTCAATGCTCTTTGAACTCCATTTTTCCAAGTATTTAAACTTTCATCGCTTAAGTGAAGATTTGCAACCATTTCTACAACAAATGCAATCGGCATTCCATGTCTCAATACGCCTGAAATCAATTTCGCATAATTCCAATATTCTTGGTTGAATGTTCTTGACAAGCCTTCAATGGTTGTTTTATAACCATCTTTATCTTCGTACTGGAAGTCATAACGAGCTCTGCCATCAATCGTCTTATTTCTAATTACCCAACCTTTATCAACGTGGCCTAAGATTGAGAATGAATCTTCTGCACGACCAGTAAATATCTCATAAGGTCTTCCGTCAATTGTTCCTACAATAGCTACCCATTTTTCATGGTTGTTATTGAATTTCACAATATCAGCTTCTAAAATCTTAGGTCTTGTTGGTGCTTTAGTTTCAGTAAAAGTAGTTCCTTCTTCTTTCTTTCCTTTATCATCGTTACTTACTAAAACCCCTGAACGAGACCCGTCTCTGTAAACAGTAATCCCTTTACATCCGCTTTCCCATCCTGTCATGTAAATTTTAGAAACTAATTCTTCTGAAGTTTCTTCAGGAATATTTACAGTTACACTAATTGAGTGATCTACCCATTTTTGGATAGCTCCTTGCATTTTTACTTTGTTTAACCAGTTTACATCGTTTGCAGTTGCCCCATAATAAGGTGTTTTTGCGATAATTTTATCTAGTTCTTCCTGACCATAAGTTGCAACTTCATTCGCATCGTATCCATTTACATTCAACCAAGTTCTGAAGTGGTGGTGAAATACATTGTACTCTTCCCAAGAATCTCCTACCTCATCTATAAAGTCTACTCTTGAATTCCGATCGTTAGGATTTACTTTCTTTCTTCTCTTGTAAGAAACCATAAATACCGGTTCGATACCTGAAGAAGTTTGTGTCATAATTGATGTGGTTCCTGTAGGAGCAATTGTCAACAATGCAATATTTCTTCTACCATACTTTACCATATCAGCATAAAGTGCTGGATCAGCTTCTTTAATTCTATTCACCATTGGGTTTTTCTCTTCACGAATAGAATCGTAAATAGGAAAAGGACCTCTATCTTTTGCCATCTCAACAGAAGAACGGTACGCTTCTAATGCAAGTGTTTTGTGAATTTTCACAGAAAAATCTAATGCATCATCTGTTCCATATTTCTTACCTAAGGCGGCCAACATGTCTCCTTCAGCAGTAATCCCAACACCGGTTCTTCTACCTTCGATACATTTTTCTTTAATTTTCTTCCAAAGTGTTAATTCCGTTCTCTTAACATCTAAGCCTTCTGGATCGTCTTCAATTTTTTTAATGATTGCATCAATTTTTTCCATTTCTAAATCAACGATGTCATCCATGATTCGTTGAGCGTAAGCAGCATGTTTCTTGAACAACTGCATGTCAAATGTTGCTTCAGAAGTAAACGGATTCTCTACATAACTAAACAAGTTGATCGCTAATAAACGACAAGAATCATACGGACATAATGGAATCTCTCCACATGGGTTTGTAGAAATTGTCTTAAATCCTAAATCTGCATAACAGTCTGCAACAGATTCGTTGATTATTGTATCCCAAAATAGAATTCCTGGTTCAGCAGATTTCCATGCGTTGTGAACAATTTTGTCCCACAATTTTTTTGCATTTGTTTCAGTTGTATATGTTGGGTTTGAACTTTCAATAGGATATTGTTGAGGAAAACTATTATTTTCCTTCACAGCATTCATAAAGTCATCTGTAATTTTTACAGAAACGTTAGCGCCAGTTACTCTAGTCCCATCCATCTTCGCATCTACAAAACTTTCAGCATCTGGATGCTTAACAGAAACACTTAACATTAATGCTCCTCTTCTACCATCTTGCGCTACTTCTCTTGTTGAATTAGAATATCTTTCCATAAAAGGAACAATCCCTGTTGAAGTTAAAGCACTGTTCATTACAGGACTTCCTTTTGGACGAATGTGCGACAGATCATGTCCAACTCCACCTCTTCTCTTCATCAACTGTACTTGCTCTTCATCAATTTTCATAACACCACCATAAGAGTCAGCCACGCCCTTATTCCCGATTACAAAACAATTTGATAAAGAAGCAATTTGGTATGGGTTCCCGACTCCTGTCATCGGCCCTCCTTGAGGAACAATATATTTGAAATCTTTTAGTAGGTCATACACTTCTCCTTCCGACAAAGAATTCGAATACTTTGCTTCTATTCTTGCAATTTCAGAAGCCAACCTTCTGTGCATGTCATTTGGATTCTTTTCATATAAATTTCCTGCCGAATCTTTCAACGCATATTTATTCAACCAAACATTTGCTGCAAGCTCATCACCTTGAAAGTATTCTGTTGTACTTTGAATTACTTCATCATAAGTATATGTTGGCTTTTTTTCTGAATTTCCTGGCTCTGGACTTAGTTGATTCACGGTTTGATTGATGTCGATTTTTGTGGCTATTTCTTTCATTTTTAATTGATTGGCATTAAGTCCTCTTTGATAATTATATGGTAGGTTAACTTTGACCAAGGTAGAGACAGATGTCATTTTTTACAAGATTGTTCGTTTTGTTTTATTAACAAAAAGCTATAAAAAACAAGCTTAGATTTAACAGGTTGTTCAAGCATTTTTGAACTTTTTTTTTCAACAATTGGTATTTTGGCAAGGCATTTTTGTATGTAAAATAAATGTTACGCTCAAGAGCCTGTGAATCTCAAATTAAACGGTACTATTCCGCTTTTATGCTTTGCTTATAATTAAATTTGTAAATCTTAAGAAAAATTTGAATGAATCGAATCGTAGGAATTGAGTTAAGTCATAGGTATGCTCCTATAGAAATAAGGGAACAATTCGCTTTATATAGTACTCAAACAGAAGATGCATTAAGAGAATTAAAGCATGAATATCAAGAACTCTTCATCATTTCTACCTGCAATCGATTATCTATTTATGCTTTCGGAGACAGCTATTTGCAATTAGAAAAATACCTAGAGAAATTTGGAAAATACAGTCAATACTTAACTGTACTTCCCGATACCAAGATCGCCGTCAACAATTTATTTTCTACAGCAGCAGGATTAGAATCCCAAGCCATCGGAGAACATCAAATTGTAGGGCAAATTAGAGATGCATTAGATCTTGCTCGAGAAAACAAGACCATTGGCCCTGTTTTAGATGAGTTAATTCGACAAGCCATTCATGTTGGGAAAAGAACTCGATTAGAAACTAACATTGGAAAGCACTCAGCATCCTTAGCAACTGTTGGTTTTGAGCTAATCAGTAAACATAATTATCAACTTGAAAAATGCAACTTGCTCGTAGTAGGTACCGGCAATATGGCCAACCTTGTAAATACTGTTCTCGACCGTTCTTCTATTAACAAACTATACATTGCTAGTCACAATTTAGAAAGAGCAGAAGAAATGGCTATTGAATGGCAAGGCGAGGCGGTTCATGTTAGCAAGCTTCCTCATTTATTAGCTAATGTTGACATTATTATAGGGGGCACACAGGGAGAGGTAAACTTGTTAAGTGAAAAAAAGATTGAAAACTCAAAATGCACAAGAGCTCAATTTGCCGCGTCAGAAGATCGACCTAAACTACTCATTGATTTTGGATTACCCAGAAATTTTAACCCAAGTCTGAAAAAAATTGACAACATCCATTTATACGACTTGGACGACATTAAGAAGATGACGTATGAAGGGCTATTGAAACGTCATGATGAAATTCCTCAGGTGAAAGAAATTATAAGGGAAGAAGTAAACAAGTTTACAGAGGCCTTTTACCAAAGAAAGGCTGCTCCTATTATTGAGGCATTCTGGAAAAATTTAAATGACACAAAAGAGAAAGAACTTAAATGGTTGTTGCCCAAAATGGGAAATTTAAATGAGGAACAGGAAAAGCTAATTGAGCGATTTGCACACCGCATAATTCGCAAAATTTCTAAAAAACCTATTGCTCAAATTCAAGAGTTTGCTCAAAACCTTCACCTAACTGACAATCCGATCAACACCGTAAAAAAATTATTTGCCTTGGACGAAGTAGAATTATTTGTACCCCAAAAAAGAGTAATCATAGGAACCCGAGGAAGCAAACTTGCTTTGACTCAGACCACTCACATGATCGAGAAGCTGAAAGAAAAAGAACCTCAAAATGAATATGTAACAAAAGTAATTCGCACTAGCGGAGACGAGGGAAACATAGAAGTAATAGGTGCATTCACATCGGCGATACAGCGAGCACTATTAAACAAAACGGTTGATATTGCCGTGCACAGTTATAAGGATTTACCGATAGAACAAGTTCCCGGTTTGGAACTTGGGGCCATTTCTGATCGTGAGGATGTAAGAGATGCATTACTTTCAAAATCAGGAAAAAAATTAAGAGACTTAGCTAAAGGGGCAATCATTGGAACTGGAAGTTTAAGGCGCCAAATTCAACTCAACCAAATTCGACCTGACTTAAAAATTGAATTCATTCAAGGAAACTTAGATGGTAGAATTAAAAAAATGCATGATGGTAAATACGATGCAATTATCCTAGCAGTCGCAGGATTGAAGCGCTTAGGCATGCTAGATCAAGTAACTGAATTCCTATCAGAAGAGGAGATGATCCCTGCTGTTTGTCAAGGAGCATTGGCATTAGAAATTCGTGAAGGTGGTAAAGAAATTCGCAAATTGGTTCAGAAACTCAACAACGATAACACCACTACTGCAACAGATGCGGAAAGAAGTTTTTAACAGCTCTTGGCGGTGGTTGCAACTACCCGATAGCAGCATACGCTAAAATAGTAGGAGAGTCCATTATAATCAATGGATTGTACGCTTCGGCAGACGGTTCTGTTGTAGAAACAGACTCCATTGAAGGCCATAAAAATGGAGCTACTCGAGTAGCACAACAGTTAGCAAGCGATCTAATGTTAAAAGTTAGAAGCGGAAGACTAAAAGCTGAAAACGCTTTAAAATAACATTTATGAAAGGCAAAAAAGTCTTAATTACCCGTTCTGCTGAAGATAACAAAGAATTTAAGGAACAACTAGAGAAGAAAGGTGCTATCGTTTCTGAACTACCGATGATTAACTTCAAACTAATTGAAGACTTAACTGAGATTCATAAAGCATTAGATGATTTAGACAATGTTGATTGGATTGTTTTTACCTCTACCAAAACAGTCCAATTTTTCTTTGACATTGCAGAACAGAAAGGAGTAAAATTTTATTACTACCCCAATCTAAAAATTGCAACAGTTGGCGAAAAAACTAAACTAAAATTAGAGCAACTCGGCTATCGAACTAATTTTGTCCCCATTCAATATACAGCAGAAGTGCTAGCAGAGAATATGGATGAAAACATAGTGGGAAAACGAATTCTTATTCCCCAATCAAATCTAGCAGACAGAGAATATCTAAATGTTTTTGAAAAAAGAGGTGCTATTTCAATCCCTATCACTATTTATAAAAACGAAGCTATTTTATACGGATATTGGGATTTTGAACAAAAAATGAACAACGAATTGGACTACTTGACCTTTACCAGTGGCTCAAGCTATAAAGCTTTTATAGCTAACATGAATAATGCAAAAATCGCTTTCAAAAATGAAAAAATCATTTGTATTGGACCTAGTACCGCTAAAGTAGTTGAAGAAATTAGCAACAAGACTGTTATAATTGCAAGCCCTCACACCACTGATGGTATCATTAAAGCCATAGAAAAACTGGAGCAAAATGTTTAGACCAAGAAGACTAAGAAGAAATGAAGCCATACGAAGTATGGTTAGAGAAAATCACTTAAGAGCGACTGACTTCATATACCCTTTGTTTATAGAAGAAGGTGAAAATATCAAGAAGGAAATTGTTTCCATGCCAGGTGTTTTTCGTTATTCTTTAGATCAGCTAGATGAAGAGTTAAAGGAAATAATCGATTTAGGAATTCCTTCGATTATGCTATTTGGAATCCCCAAACACAAGGATGCAGTGGGCAGCGAATCATGGAATGACCAAGGAATCGTTCAACTCGCCATTCAATACATCAAGAAAAACTACCCTTCACTTTATGTTATTGCAGATGTATGTTTCTGTGAATATACTGATCACGGACATTGTGGAGTGTTAGAACCTTCAATAAACTCAAAGGATGGTTATGATGTTAGCAATGATAAAACCTTAATCAATCTTGAGAAACAGAGCATTTCAATGGCAAAGGCAGGTGCAGACCTACTGGCTCCATCTGGGATGATGGATGGAATGATTGCTACTATGAGAGATGTTTTAGATTTGAACGAATTTGAAAACATTCCAATTATGTCCTATGCAGTAAAATATTCTTCTGCATTTTATGGACCATTCAGAGATGCAGCTGATTCGACACCTAGTTTTGGTGATAGAAAAACCTATCAAATGGATCCGGCTAATAGAATTGAAGCCTTAAAAGAAGCTGCGTTAGATGTAGAGGAAGGAGCAGACATTCTGATGGTTAAACCTGCGCTTTCTTATCTAGATATTATCAGAGAGTTAAAAGAAAGTCACGACCTACCTATAGCCGCTTATAATGTTAGTGGAGAATATGCTATGGTAAAGGCTGCTGCTCAAAAAGGATGGATTGACGGAGAAAAGGTGATGATGGAGAAACTTGTTTCTATGAAACGGGCTGGAGCGGATATTATCCTCAGTTACCATGCCAAAGAAGCAGCGAAACTTTTATAAAAACCCAAGCACTCGAATTTGTTTTAATTAAAGGCCTGGAAGAGAGATAACTTTAAACTATTGCTTCATCACGACAATTTTCTTGTTTTCCCATTCTTCATTTAAATTTCTTACCCTCAACATATAAAAACCTCCCTCTAAGTCCCCTAGCCCAAGTATTACTGTTGTTCGATTATCAAAATATTGCTTCATCAAAACTCCTTTCATATCGAATAGCTGTACCTCTAATATTTCTATTGGAGATTCTATAGTCAAATCATTTGTTGTTGGAATCGGGTAGATTCTCAATTTCTCTTTATTATCGTCATATATGGAAACTAAGGATGTTATCACATTACAACTGTCAGTTAATGCCCAACTTGATGGAGAAACAACTATTGTGTTCCAAGCACTATCAGCCGCATTCAGCACATTTACCAATGTAGAAATATTTTGACCAATTACTGAGTTTGTGTCCGGATTTTTTCCAAAACCTACGACAATTTCAATGGATTTTCTTTCGTTGGGTTGAAGAGAAAAATAAGGTATACTTCCAAATAATGTTCTATCTCCAGGATGATTTGAAAGCTCTATTCCTCCAGGAGTAATTTCTGTCCATCCAGTCTGTAAATAAGGATTACCTGTAAACATATGCGTTGTTGTATTTGTCGTAACCCCTGCAGAGTTAAACCCATTCCCTCCGTACCTCAGTTGCTGACCATACTTCCACCTAGAGTTCATCATATTTATCCAGTCTTGAGGTCTAGAAGGAGCTCCAGTAAAGACACCAATCCCGAAATGCATCAGATTACTCAATCGGTCACTCAAAAACTTTACCCCAATTGCAGGCACCCTATTGCCATATCCGGGAGATCCCCTTGTCCCAGGATCTGTTAAGTACCCATTATAGCTGTATAGGATGTCGTTTAGACTATCACACCCTACATAATCATCAGATGAAGCTCCCAAGTCAGCGTCAAAGTAAAACCCAACTTTAACAGAATCATATACTTCTACAGCCCTATTAACAATGGTATATTGTAAAAAAAGAGTTTGATCTAATTCCGTATTGGGGGAATTAAACCCATATAACATCCAATGATACTCTAACTCTAAATTTTGATCATCGGGGTGGTTAATCCAATAAATGGCTTCATCTCCTTTAATAATGGGATAATCTCCATTTTGAGGGTCATAACAGCCGTTTGAATTAAAATCTACAAAAGGAGCCAAATCTGTTGCAATACCTAAAAGAGAATCTCCGTAAGCCGGCCATTCTTCTATTCCTTTTGGGATCGTATACCCTGGATGATTAAAACTTGTTTGATGCGATAAAATTTCTTGTGTAGAAACTTTGACAAGGTAATTGTCTGGGAGACCAGCTGTATTGCTAATTGGACCAGGAGCAAAAGAAGGTGAATTGATGTTCAATGGATGCACCGTATAGCTGAATTGACCAACCTTTTTAGCTGCAACAATAAAGTTAGCAGTATAGATTCCATGATTACCACTAGTTTTAGGGTATTCAAAATTTGCCATTCCATCTATTGTATTAGAAAACACAGGGTCCGTAATTCGAACACTGGTTTTAATTTGATTCACAGAAAATCCCTCTTCCTTATCATTAGTCTCTATGGAGGAGTTCGCTATGTATAAGCCTGCGTTCACTGTTCCCACTGCGATTACATCCTGAAATAAATCTATCGTCGAACTGAAAACATTTAAATTGTTCACTATATAAGGCTTTGCAATCGAGTCAGTCGTTGAACAAATAAACCTTGGGCTATAGCATCCTGCCCATAATTTCCCTGCCATTTTTTCGATAAATCTTAAATTCACCCCTCCTAGTGTATGAGGGTTCGAAACCCCTAATATCACCCTCTTAGATTCATAATTTAATGGATAAGATATTTTATAATACTCTTTTATATTATTTTGAGGCATAGCTAAATTATTATGAGGTATAGCTAAAAGATCTCCGTCTTTAGTTAATTTCAAACCCATTAAACCGTATAAAACAGAAGATTGTCCCGTTGAAGTAGGATTTGTCCAAAGGCCATTCTCATATAATGACACAAAATTCACATTTGTAGTTCCAAGTATTAAAGCAGCATAAATTCTATTTGAATTATCAGCTTCTATAACGAATGCCATTCTAGAAGGATAATGAGTGAAGTTTACCCCATCGAATTTTGAGACGCCACTGCCAGAACACATCCATAAGGTATCATTTGTTGTGTGTGTGATGTCTCTAATTGAATTATTGAGTAAGCCATTTGCCGTTGTATAATTTATAAATACAGTTCCATCAAAACTTGATAGACCAGATGTTCTTCTTAGCCACAACTTATTTTGAGTGTATACTATTTCCTTGATATCATTATCTGGCAATGTGGAGTTAGCAGTAGTATAGTTGGTAAATATAGTTCCATCAAAATGAGATAACCCTAGATCTGTTGCCAACCAAACATTTGATTTATCCTGTATAAATACATCTTGAATGTTGTTGCTAATTAAGCCATCTGCAGTTGTAAAATTCTCCCAATAAGATTTAGGAACTATTTGTGAAATGCACGTTTTACTAATACAAAAAAACAGTGTAATTGTGCAAAATAATTGTAGGTTTCTCATGATTTCTTGTTTAACATTCTAAACAATAGATACATTAAACATTAAAAACGTTGCCTTCGAAAAACTGACTATTCTTTAGATGCTATAATCTTTTTCAATCGATCTGGATAGTCTGTAATAATTCCGTCCACGCCCATTTCAACAAACCTATTTAGATCGTAGTTGTCATTGACCGTCCAAACATTAATTTTTTTGCCCATTTTGTGAAGCTTTCGAATAACCAATGGAGTTACATTTTTAAAATTCACATTTACTTCTTGGGCAAAATCGTAGGATCTTACAGATTTGTAAGTAAATCTGCTTCCTCCATAAAAGGGGGCAACAGGAATTACAATCTCAAATAACTTCTGTACATCGCTGTTCAGCTCAGGTAGAGCCCTAAAGTTTTTGAGAACTTTATCGTTAAATGATTGCACAATGCACCAATCATGGGCGTCATATTCATTAATCAATTCAATCACATTTTTTTCTATCCCATGATGGTAAGGACTACCATCTTTAATTTCAAGTAATAGAGTTGTTCTACCATTTACCAACTCCAACACCTCTCGAAAAGTTGGCACTTTCTCTGCGCCAAAGTCATAATGAAACCATGATCCGGCTGAATATCGCTGAACCCTCTTTAGGCTTAATTTACGTACGCTTCCCCAACCATTAGTCGTTCTTTTAATCGTTTTATCATGTAAAACAATCACTTCTCCATCTATGGTTTGTCTCAAATCCATTTCAATCCGATCCACACCAATTTCAATTGCCTTCTTGAAGGCAATCAGCGTATTTTCAGGAACTAAGCCTGAAGCTCCTCTATGTGCAATTATGAGTGGCCTATTCTTCACGGTCGGTAAATATAGATTTTATTCTTATTCCTAGACAAAGAGTGTTTAATAAATGGTGTTTATAATTCGCTTTCTACTCCCTTCATCTCTGTTCTTATTTGCTATATTTTTGCTTTAAATTACATTCAACATGAAGAAAATCTTTTTCTTATTACTTTCCATAACAAGCATTATTTCAAGCAAAGCTCAAGAATACACGACCTACACGTGGGAAAATGGAAAAACAAAAGCCGAAGGAAAGCTAATACAAGGAGGTATAGAAGAAGGCGAGTGGAAGTTTTATAACAAAGAAGGCACTTTAATCCAAAAAGTAAATTACTCGTTTGGAGAAGTCGATGGCCCCTACGAACACTATTTTGACGATGGGAAGCTTAGTGAAATTGGCAGCTTTATGGAGGCTAAACGGAATGGAAACTTTAAAACATACTACCCAAGTGGTCAACTTTCGCTAGAAGGCTTTTATCAAGAAGGGTACAAGGATAGTTTGTGGACCAATTTTCATGAAAATGAAAATAAAAAATGGCAAGGGAATTACCAACAAGATGTAAGAATTGGTGACTGGAATTTCTGGTATTCAAACGGACAACAAAAAAAGTTAGTCAATTATACCAACAATGAGCAAGTGGTCTTTTTCAATTCTCCAAGTGGAAAGGAATGGATAAAAAATGGAAATGGGGAATGGAAAGAGTTTTTTACGGATACAAAGAAATTGAAAGCTCAAGGAGCATTTAAAGATGGAAAAAGCCATGGGAAATGGACTGCTTATTTTACTAACGAAAATTTAAAATTTGAACGAGAATTTGAAAATGGTATTGCCACAGGCGCTTGGAAAATCTATCAAGAAGATGGAAAATTAACTTCATCAGGAACGTATGAAGAAGGAAAGAAAAGTGGGGTTTGGGGTAAATACTATAGTGACGGTGCTAAGAAAAGTTCGACAAACTTCACGAAAGGCAGTAAAGAGGGGCTCTACGAAGCATGGTTCCAAAATGGGAATCTAGCCGAAACAGGAGCATTTTCCAATGGTCTAAAATCAGGAGACTGGATTTGGTATACAGATTCAGGTTTAGTTGATATGATAGGCGGTTTTACGAAAGGCTTGCAATCGAAGAACTGGAAATATTACTATAATAAAATACCACAGGTATTATCGCAAGGGAATTTTGGAAATGGGAAAAGAGAAGGATCTTGGGAATATTTTTATGAAGATGGAAAACAGTGGAAGACTGGTCGTTTTTCTCAAGGACTGAAAGATGGATTATGGACTATTTCACATGAAAATGGAACTGTTATTATTCAAGGGAAGTATGAAAAAGCACTTGAAGAAGGCAAATGGAACACCTACTTCTCGGATGGTAAACCTCAGGATGAGGGCTTTTATGTTAAAGGAGACATGTCTGGTTTATGGAAAGGATGGTTTACCAATGAAAAAATAAGGTACGAAGGAACTTATTTAAATGGCAATAAATCTAGTACCTGGAAATATTGGAATCTAAGTGGACAACAAGAGTTGGAAGAAAATTATGTAGACGGAGTTTTGAATGGAGTTAGAAAAAGTTGGTTCAAGAATGGAAACATTAGGGATGAAGGGAACTACAAAGAGGGGAGACTAGATGGCTTATGGATTTTCTACCATAACAGTAGCGGAAAGATGATGGAAGCTAATTATGATAAGGGTCGAATAAATGGGAAAGTCACCAGTTATTACAACATTGGTACCTTAGAGAGCGAAAAGTATTATGTGAATGGTATTCCCCACGGAAATTTCAAATTTTACGAAAAACAGGCGGGGAAAATAAAGCAGGTTATAAAATATAAGAAAGGTAAAAAAATCAGCAAAGCTGATAATTAATGATGAAATATTCCATTCTTTTCATTTTCTCAATTGCTTCTCAATTTCTGTTTAGCCAAGCTCGTGAATCAAGCTCTCGTGAAACAGCAATTAATCAAATTGCGATTGACAACAAAACCAGTTTACTCTTAAAATTAGGTGCAGGTATCCCAAACTCAGATTTTGGGGACAGTGATCTCAACAACGAAAAGTCGGGCTTAGCGCTTCCGGGAGTATTGTTTGAAGTGGCACTAGACCACTCCATCACCGAAAGTGTCTATCTATCTTTTATGGGACGATTTCAATACAATGGCTTAAATGAAGAGGAATTTATTGATTTTTATAGAGGATTAGTGCCCAGTAATGTAACTATCGCTTTTGAATCTGACGCCTGGAGAGTAAATAGTTTCATGGGTGGTTTAGGAACAAAAACCTTCCTAGATGATAGAACTGATTTTATAAGCCGATTTATGATTGGTTTTAGCAGTGCACGATCTCCTTCGTTCAACGCTAAACTATCAGATGGAAGAACAAGCATAACTGAGAATCAAGAAAGTGCGACAGCTAGTGCTTTTAGCTACTTAATTGGAGTAGGCATTAACATACAAACCAACAAAGGCTTAAGTGTTCTCATCTCTGCAGACTATTCTGCAACAACTCCAGAATTTTCTAATGTTCGTTTCATCGGAACAAACAACAACATTACAGTTGCAAATGAAACCTTCTCATTCGAGCAAGAAATCAGATTGATCAATTTATCCATAGGTCTGGCGATACCACTATAAATTTCATCTTGCTAAAGCTTTCATAAGCCAGTAAAAATTGTTATTTTTGCAAGGAATTTAGTTGGAAATGAAAAAGAGGGGACAAACGTCCCCTCTTTTTATAAACCGATTTTGGAGATGATAAGTAAAGGACACATAGAAGAGTTAGTAAAGGAAAAAATTGCTGATACAGAGTACTTTATTGTTGACATTATAATAAGTAGTTCCAATCAAATTAGAGTTGAGATCGACGGAAACGAAGGGGTAAATATCAATGATTGTGTTCAAATAAGCCGACACATTGAGGCGAGCTTTGATCGTGAAGAAGTGGATTTCGAATTAACAGTAAGTTCTGCTGGAATGGATCAGCCGTTCAAGATATTAAGGCAATACCAACGGTACCTTGGGAGAGAGGTCGAAATTAAAACCACCAAGGGTGAAAAGTTGAAAGGGAAATTAATTTCAGCAAATGAAGAACGTGTGGAAATTGAGACGTCTCGAAAAGAGAGGATAGAGAAGAAAAAGAAGAAACAATTAATAATTGAAAATCAACTTATTCCTATGGAACAAGTTAAAGAAACCAAAGTGGTAATATCTTTCAAATAATAACAATGGATAAGATAAATTTAAGCGAATCGTTTTCAGAGTTTAAAGAATTTAAGGACATTGACCGTCCAACAATGATGAACATTCTTGAGAGTGTTTTTAGAAACATGATCATTAAAAAATACGGTTCAGATGAAAATTTCGATATCATTCTAAACATTGACAAAGGTGATTTAGAAGTTTGGAGAAATAGAGAAATCGTTGAAGATGGTGCAGTTGAAGATGAAAACAGTCAAATTGAACTTTCTCAAGCAATTAAGATTGAGCCTGACTTTGAAGTTGGGGAAGAAGCATCTGAAGAAGTAAAATTAAACGACTTCGGAAGGAGAGCTGTTTTAGCATTACGTCAAAACCTCATCTCAAAGGTATTAGAGTTAGAAAAAGACAATATTTTCAAAAAATATGAAGATAGAGTTGGCGATATTATCACTGGAGAAGTTTATCAGGTTTGGAAAAGAGAGTTGCTAATTCTTGATGATGAAAGCAACGAATTGATTCTTCCTAAAACAGAACAAATTCCAAACGATTACTTCAAAAAAGGAGATAACATAAGAGCCGTTGTAAAGCAAGTTGAAATGCGCAACAACAAACCTCTAATTACGCTTTCAAGAACTTCACCTGTATTCTTAGAGCGCCTTTTTGAAATGGAAGTGCCAGAAATTTTTGATGGTTTAATTACAATCAAAAACATCGTTAGAGAACCAGGAGAAAGAGCAAAAGTAGCAGTGGAATCTTATGACGATAGAATTGATCCTGTAGGAGCTTGTGTTGGAATGAAGGGATCAAGAATTCATGGAATTGTTCGTGAGTTGAAGAATGAAAACATTGATGTAATCAACTATACATCTAACCTTCAATTGTACATTACAAGAGCATTAAGTCCTGCAAAAGTTTCTTCTATTAAGTTAGATGATCCTAATGGAAAAGCAGAGGTTTACTTATCGCCAGATCAAGTTTCTTTAGCAATAGGACGTGGAGGGCACAACATTAAATTAGCTGGAAAATTAACCGGCTATGAAATTGATGTCTATAGAGATAATCCAGGAAATGATTCTGATGACGATGTTGCATTGGATGAATTTGCAGATGAAATAGAAGCCTGGATCATTGATGAGCTGAAAGCAATTGGATGTGATACTGCGAAGAATGTTTTAGAATTATCTGAAGCTGAATTATTGAAAAGAACAGACTTAGAAGAGGAAACAATTCGAGAAGTAAGAAATATATTTAAGTCTGAGTTTGAGTAAAACTTGACAAACTGAATTAGTTAACTAGAGTAAAAATCATATGGCCGTACAAAGACTGAGTAAAGTTGCCAGAGA
>JAESST010000340.1 GCA_016763995.1 Flavobacteriales bacterium
ATTGTTCATTATAAGTTGATTTTGTGTCAACTTATTTCAGGACGGGACAAAGAAGTAAAACAAAAAAGCCGTTTCAGAATATTCTGAAACGGCTTTTTTGTTTTACTTATCTTCTCTTAATCAACAATCTTATCAGTCTTACCTGTAGAATAGTTAATTTTTAAAGCATTTGCTTTCCTCAGTTCCTGTTTTACATCTGTAACAATACCCATCTCAGACTTTTTATCAACTTTCATTGAAAAAGTCATCAATGGAATCTCAGCAGGATCTGTCTGTTCTCTTTCTCCTTCTACAAAAGCAATGATATCCTTTTTAGTAGCGAAAGCATCATTCAATTGAATTCTGTCAGCTGTCCCAAATTGAGATTGCAATGCTAATATCGGTGCCCCAATATAAATGTAACTTACTAAAGACTTACGCTCTAGTTTGTTTACTTCGGTTGCTTGAGGTGTCACTACTTTTACCTTTAAGGTCACCTCTCTCATTACAGTGGTCACCATAAAGAAAAACAACAGCATAAATACAATATCAGGCAGAGATGCAGTATTTACAGGAGGAAGTCCTCCACTTTTTTTCTTTTTAAACTTTGACATAATTATTCTCCAACGTTTTTAGGTTCCGCTTCAGAAATCCTCTGAGGGTAAACCTTTTTAACAGCTTTTAGCTGGGCTTTAATTAAATTCGAGCCTTTTGCCCCATCTTCTAGTTGTCTCATTGATTTTTCAAACTTCTGCTGAGCATATTGTTCTCTTATATCATTATAGGCTCCTACTAATTCATTCTGAACTTTAATGTACATTTCATATGAAGTTCCTCTATCGTTTTGCAGAGAAATAATCTGCTTCGAAACCATCATACTCCCTAAAACAGGAACGTCAGTAAGTTTAAATTCGGGCATTGCTGGGTCGCTAGCATCTCCAACAATGAACCTCTTCGCTTCTTCTCTTAAATTAGAAACCAACATTGGTTCACCTTCTACTAGTAAATCATCATTAGCATTTACTAGAACCTGAAAAACGTTTCTTTCTTTTACTTCTGGTGGATTCTCTAACTCTTCTTCAATCGGTGGAGGAAGTTTACGAGTCAATCCTGTATCAACATCCATCGTAGTAGTTACCAAGAAGAAGATTAAAAGTAAGAAAGCGATATCCGCCATCGAACCTGCATTAATTTCTGGGGATTCTCTTCTTGCCATTTATTTTATTTAAAAAGTTTCATAAAACCTGAAGAAACAGTTGCAATGACTGCCCCAATCGCAAGAATATAAAATGCGATTAGGCCCATACTCACTAACTTAGACTCTCCTGGTCCTGAAATAAATTTTTCATATTTAGGGGTCATTTCATCTCCTGCTAAAGCATATGAGATAATAAACACCACTGCCAACGCTCCAACACCTATTAAAGCACTTTTTGCTGCTTTAGGATTTTTTGTCATTGCAAGAATTGGAAATACAACTGCTACAGCTGTTGCTAATCCTAGTAGTACATAACACCATGACATTAACAATTCAGTTTCTACTACGCCTGTATAAAACAGCAACCCTAATAGTGCGCTAATGCCCAGCAAGACATAGAGCACTGTCGGTAATATTTTTGAAAGTCCTCCTGACATAATTAAGCTTTTTTGTTTTTCAATTCGTGAGCTACCAATAAGTCAATAAGACTAATAGAAGCGTTTTCCATATCGTTTACAATACTGTCTACTTTCGCAACAATATAATTATAAAAGACTTGTAAGATAATTGCAACGATCAAACCAAATACAGTTGTTAAAAGTGCAATCTTAATACCTCCTGCAACCAATGAAGGAGAAATATCTCCTGCTGCTTCAATTGCATCAAATGCACCAATCATACCAATTACTGTACCCATGAAACCAAGCATTGGTGCCAAAGCGATAAATAACGAAATCCAAGAAATTCCTTTCTCTAATAATCCCATTTGAACACTTCCATAAGAAACAACTGATTTTTCAACCATTTCAACTCCTTCATGACTTCTGTCTAATCCTTGGTAGAAGATACTAGCAACAGGACCACTCGTATTTCTACAAACTTCTTTCGCTGAATCAATACCACCCGAAGTTAAAGCATCCTCTACATTCGCTAATAACTTAGTCGAATTTGTTGTAGCCATGTTCAAATAAATAATTCTCTCGATAACGATCGCTAATCCTAAGATAAGACATAACAATACGATTCCCATAAATGCAGGACCACCCTCAATAAATTTTTCTTTTAATACTTGGTGAAAAGATTTTTCCTCTTCAACAACTGTTTCTTCTTTTTCAGCTTTCTCAGCAGCTTGTGCTTCCATTGCAGCTTTCTCAGCAGCTTGTGCTTCCATCGCAGCTTTTTCAGCCATCGCAGCAGAGTCTGTAGCGGCAGAATCTACCATTTCAGTTGCATCTTCAGGCGTGTCTTGAGCCATTGAGCTATTGCTAATACCAAAAGTTAAGAAGGATGCAAGAGCAAATAAAGTAAGTAACTTTTTCATAATTTAATAATTAGTGATCTGATTTTTGTTTTAAACGTTAATTTTTGATGTTATTGTGTGCGAATTTAATAGTCTTTATGCAATTCTAATAATTTATTTAATAATAAAAGTTTTTTACCCTTCTACAATTTATTCTTTTTGCGGAGAGGAAGGGATTCGAACCCCCGATACAGTCACCTGCATACACACTTTCCAAGCGTGCGCCTTAAGCCACTCGGCCACCTCTCCTTTAATGTCAACACTCAGGATGCCCGATAAACGGCTCGCCAAATTACAAATTTTAATTCTTGTTTAACTGCGCACCATATATTAAGCTTTTGTTAATTTTTATGAAATTTCTCCTCGCATGTTCTTTCCAACATATTCTTTCTTTTCTTCAAAACTTAATTCAGTACATGATAATAGATACATTATCTTCGTAATCGCTGCCTCAAAGGTCATATCTCCTCCACTTAATACTCCTGCGTGCTCTAAATGAACTCCTGTTTCATACTTTCCTTGCATAACGCTTCCGCCGGTGCATTGTGTAATATTTAACACAACAACTCCACGCTTGTCCAATTTCTGAATCTCTTCAGCAAACCAAGAATCAGAAGGGGCATTACCACTTCCAAAGGTTTCCAATATCAGTCCTTTCAAATTTGATAGATTTGTTATTGCTTGAAAAACATCCTTTCTCAAACCAGGGAAGACTTTAATGGAAGCAACATTATCTACGATATCTTTTCGAGCAATCAATTGTTTATCATCTACTTTTCTTATGGCAAATCGATTGTACTTTATATGAACTCCTGCTTCTGCTAATAATGGATAATTGGGAGATTGAAATGCTTCAAAATTTTCAGCACTTATTTTTGTGGTTCTATTGCCACGATAAAGGGAGTATTCAAAGTAAATAGCAACTTCAGGAACTATCGGCTTTCCATTTTCTTTTGCAGTTGCAATTTCAATCGCTGTTATTAAATTTTCTTTCCCATCTGTTCTAATTTTCCCAATGGGAAGCTGGCTGCCAGTAAAAATAATTGGCTTGTTAACGTTTTCCAACAGGAAACTCATAGCCGATGCAGTATACGCCATGGTATCTGAACCATGCATAATTACAATGCCATCGTATCTATCATAGTATGTTTCTATTATTTCTAACAGTTCTATCCAAACCAATAGATTCATGTTAGATGAATCAATTGGCTTTTTCAAAGATTCTACTGTAATGTGGCAATCGAATTTTTTAAGTTCAGGAATCTCATTTTGCAAATGGTCAAAGTCAATCGGATGAAGAGCTCCAGTTTCAGGGTCTTCTACCATTCCAATTGTTCCTCCAGTATAAATCAACAATAAATTTGAGTGTCCGGTCATCTTCTAGAGCTTAAAAATTTGATTCGCATTCATGGTCGTTTGCTTGGCAATATCCGTCATAGGCAACTTATATATTTCTGATAAGCGTTCTGCAACTCTTATTAAATAGGAGCTTTCATTTCGTTTTCCTCTAAATGGTGCTGGTGCTAAGTAGGGCGAATCTGTTTCCAACACCAGATCATTTATGTTCAATTGCTCTACTACTTTATCTAAACCTGAATTTTTAAAAGTTAGCACCCCTCCTATCCCTAACTTAAAGTTTCCATATTTCAAGATATGCTTCGCTTGCTCTAAATTACCCGTAAAACAATGAAATACTCCAAACAACTCATCATCATTTAATTCATCCAAAACAGTTAAAATTTCATCAAAAGCGTCTCTACAGTGAATCACAATTGGGAGTTTACGTTGCTTAGCCCATAAAATTTGCTTGCGGAAAGCCATTTCTTGCTCCTTCACAAAAGTCTTGTCCCAATACAGGTCCATGCCAATTTCTCCAACCGCGATATATGGGTTTGCACTCAATTCCTCTTCCACAACACGTAATTCTTCTTCTACGTTTTCATTGACTGAACAAGGATGCAAGCCCATCATAGCAAAACAATTTGTGGGAAATTCTTTTATCAGTTCCTTCATTCCTTTCACCGAAGCTTTATCAATATTTGGTAGTAAAAACTTCTCTACTCCTTCTGTTATTGCTTTTTCAATCATTTGCGTTCGATCCTGATCAAATTGATCAGAATATAAGTGAGTATGGGTGTCGATAAAATACATTTTGCAAAAGTAGGATATAAGTTCTATTGCTTTATTTTGCTAACTTGAATCTCAGGGTAAAAATATTAATCATTCGTTTTAGTTCAATAGGTGATATTGTATTAACAACTCCTGTTATAAGGTGCCTTAAAAATCAGTTAGAAGGAGAGCTTGAGATTCATTATTTGACCAAAAAAATCTATTCTCCTTTATTAGAAAATAACCCATTTCTTCACAAAGTACACTCCATTGAAAAAAGCACCAATGAAGTTATCGAAGATTTGATTCAAGAGGATTTCGATTATATTGTTGACTTGCACAAGAATCTACGTTCTAGTCGTGTAAAGCAAAAACTAGAAGGCCTTTCTTTTTCATTTGAGAAATTAAACTGGCAAAAATGGCTTTTGGTCAATTTAAAAATTAACCGAATGCCGAAGCTGCACATTGTTGATCGATACCTCGACTCCGTGAAAGCTTTGGGCGTAAAAAATGATGGAAAAGGACTTGACTACTTCTTGCCTGATGGAATAGAAAAGAACATACAACTACCAAGTTTTACTGACGAAGGTTATGTTGCTTTAGTTTTAGGTGCGACTCATGCGACTAAAAGACTCCCTCCACATCGGATTAAAGAATTGACTTCAAAAATAGATTCCCCAATTGTACTTATTGGAGGAAAAGAAGACCAGTCAATTGGCCAAGAAATCGAACGGACAGCACCTTCAAGAATTTATAATGCTAGCGGTAAAACAAATTTAAATGAATCTGCCACGCTGATTAAGAATGCAAAAGTAGTTATCACCCATGATACGGGCATGATGCACATTGCTGCTGCCTTTCAAAAAAAGATTATTTCCATTTGGGGGAATACGGTTCCAGATTTTGGAATGTATCCATACTTAAACAAACAAAATAAGTCAAATTATACTGTTGCGGAAGTAAATAATTTAAGCTGCAGACCTTGTTCAAAAATTGGTTTCGATAAATGCCCTAAAGGTCATTTCAAATGCATGGAAAAAATTCAGCTTGATAAAATTGTCGAAGCTATTTAAGTTCTATTATTGACCAAACAAAGCCTTTAGTTCTGTCGCCTCATTTGGTTCCATTTTCCCAGCTAAAATCAAACTCAACTGTCTTCTTCTCAAAGCTCCTGCAAATCTTTCTTTCTCAATATCTGTCTCTGGAATCAATTCAGGAACCTCTATTGGGCTTCCGTTCTGATCCACCGCAACAAAGGTATAAATTGCTTCATTCGACTTCTTTTGAGTTCCATTAGGTAAATCAATATACACATCTAAATAAACCTCCATAGATGATGTAAAAGCTCTTGATACCTTAGCTTCTATGGTTACAATATCTCCTAATTTTATCGGTTGATTAAATGATACGTTATTTACAGATGCTGTTACCACAACTCTCTGAGAGTGACGCTGAGCAGAAATTCCTGCAGAAATATCCATCCAATTTAACAATTGCCCACCCATTAAGTTACCCAACACATTTGTATCATTAGGAAGTACAATTTTTGATGTTTGAGCAAAGGTAAGTTTTGCAATTCTTGGTTTCATGCAGCTAATTTTGGGCTGCAAAAGTAGGATTTAAAAGGGCTTGACCAATAACCAAGCGGCTGAATTATCGGAAGATTTTACACTTTCTAATAGTGCTTTTGCATCTTCTATCCTTGCAAAACTTCCGAAAGATACTGCGTGTAATTTTTTATATGTACCTAATAATCTAGCATCGTAACCTTCAGTTATTAGCTTTTGCACTAGCCCTTCCGCATTGGAAATTTTTGAAAAACAACCTCCCATTACATGAAATTTGAGGCTCATCGTTATATTCTCTTCTGCTACATCCGTATTGTCAACCTTAAGTTTGGTTTCCTCTTTTCTATTATCTACAAATAAGTTGGTTTTCTCTTTGTTAGAAATTAGATAAGGAACAATCTTATTTTCGTAATTCAGATTGGTAGCTTCTATTTCTTCAACAGTTATAGATAGATTTAAATCCTTTTCCGAATACAATGATGCCTTATCAGTTCCAAATCCAAGAGAGGAATAATTTACATTCTTTGTGTTAACCCAATCAAACTGCTGGCTTAAAAATAAAGTTGAAACAAAAAACACCAATAGAATTGCCGCTGCAGGCCAATAGATTCGTCTTTTCTTTTTTTCTTCTTGAAAAAGAGGAATTACTTTTTCAATTTTCTTTTCGATTCTTTCGTGCGCCCCTTCTCTTTTAATAGGCTGAACTCGAAGGGGCCCTAATCCAAAAGAATCTAGTAAAAAATCGTTTTGTTCTTCTGCAACAAATTGAATGTTACGTTCTGGATCTAAATACAACGTTCCAACTTTTTCAATTTGAATTTTATCTCCCTTATTCAAACCAACTATCGACTGATTTACAAAAGACTTAATCAGCTCGTTTGCTTCTTTATAAGTCAGTGATTTCTTCTCCGCAATAAGATTCCCCAATAATCCGTCGTTAGATTTTAGGTTCTTATTAAAGGAAATTTGTTTCGATGGTGGTGTAATTCTATGCTGGATGGGTTGAATTTTTGCCGAAGCATAATTTGCAACAAATCCTCCAAAATCAGGAATTACCACACAATCATAGCTGTATAGTAAATCTGAAATATAGATGTCAATTTTAACATTCTGCATAGAATGCGAAGATAGTTTTTTAATAAGAAAAGTCGAAAATGATACTGAAATTTTATTTTATTATTTCAGAGCTTCACGATAAGCCTTTGCTTAACAGCACCTCTAAATCTTCGGGAGTATCTATTGAAAAGGCTTCCTCTTCTGTAATTGCCGTCTTTATTCTATAGCCACTCTCAATCCAACGTAATTGCTCCAAGCTTTCAGCTTTCTCCAAGCGACTTGGAGTTAATTGACATATTTCTTTCAATGTCTCTAATCGATAAGCATACATTCCTATGTGCTTGTAATAATTAAATTCTTTGTTCCACTGTTCTTTTTCCACTCCTCTTAAAAATGGAATACATTGGCGACTAAATAGAATTGCAAAGTCATCATCATCGATCACTACTTTAGGTTTATTGATATCCCAAAGCACTTGTTTATCTTCAATTAATTTCACTAAGGTTGCTATATCAGTATTCTCTTGATTAAAACATGACAAAATTAGATCAATTTGATTGGGCGAAATAAAAGGCTCATCTCCTTGAATATTTACAACTACATCAAACTCTAAATCCATCTGCTGTGCAGCCTCCAAACAACGATCTGTGCCACTTTGGTGATGTTCACTAGTCATCACTACTTCCCCTCCAAAAGCAGTCACAACATTAAAGATCTCCTGATGATCAGTTGCAACAATAACATGATCTAATGCACTAGCCTTCTTAGCCTGTTCATATACTCTCTGAATCATTGTTTTTCCATTGATTTCTACTAAAGGTTTAGCAGGAAATCTAGTTGAGGCATATCTTGCCGGTATTATTCCAATTGAGCGCATGATTGAATACTTTTGACGAAAATAAATATTTCTAATAACTTAACTCTTTGTTAGCAGATAAATTAAAATATCAAATTGCACTTACTCTAATTCCTGGAATTGGAGCCATAGCTGCAAAAAAGTTAATTGCCTACTGTGGTGGAGTTGAAGCTGTATTCCATCAAAAGAAGTCTCATTTAGTAAAAATTCCAAGCATCGGAGAAAAAACTGCTGCTGCAATTGTAAACTCTAATGTATTTGCGGAAGCGGAAGCGGAATTAAAATTCATAGAACAGAACAATATTACTGCTCACTTCTATTTAGATAAAACCTTTCCTCAACGTCTACTCCATTGTGAAGATAGTCCTATTATCTTATATACTAAGGGAAATATGAACCTAAATGCTTCAAAAACGCTAAGTATTGTAGGCACAAGAAGAGCCACAGTTAAAGGTAAGGCAATTACAGAAAAACTAGTAGAAGAACTATCTGATTTTGATATTTCTGTCGTTAGTGGACTAGCATACGGAATTGATATTACTGCTCATAAAGCAGCGCTTAAAAATGGACTGCAAACTATTGGTGTTTTGGCTTGTGGATTAGATGAAATTTATCCGAAAGCTCATTACAACACGGTTGATAAGATGCTCAATAATGGAGGAATTGTTTCTGATTATAAGAGCAATACAAAGTTATTCCCAACACAATTTGCTGAACGTAACAGAATTGTAGCGGGAATGTCTGACGCTATTATTGTAGTTGAGTCTTCAGAAAAAGGAGGGTCACTAATAACTGCAGATTTAGGAAATGGATACAATAGAGATGTCTTTGCTTTTCCAGGCAGGCCTGATGATAGCCAATCTATCGGATGCAATCGACTCATAAAAACAAATAAAGCCGCCTTAATTGAGTCTGCAAAAGACATTGAATATATTATGGGATGGCAAAAAAACCCTGATCAAAAGTCAAGCGCGAAACAAGCGCAACTTTTTGTCGATCTAACAGAAGAAGAACAATGCATCTTTAATTGCTTGAAGAAATCGGAAAGGAAATCACTAGATGATATTGCTTTAGAAGCTAAATCTCCCATCAGCAAAACAACTTCTATTTTATTGACATTAGAGTTTAAAGGTGTCGTACGATCCCTTCCTGGTAAGCTATTTCAGCAATGCTAATTCTATTTAAAATCCTTGTATTAGGTAGAAGCTAAATTATTTACATTTGCTTTTTAATTTTAGAATCAACAATAAAATTTAATCATAGAATGAGTAATACAGGAAACGCCGCTATTGATAGGAAGGTCAGTGATTTTCTAGACAAAGTTAAGGCTACAAATAACCACGAACCTGAATTCTTACAGGCAGTAGAAGAGGTTGCAGAAACAGTAATTCCATTTATTGAAGAGAACCCAGAATACCAGAAAGGGAAGCTTTTGGAAAGAATGGTTGAACCAGAAAGAGTTTTAATGTTTAGAGTTCCATGGTTAGACGACAGTGGAGAGGTACAAGTAAACAGAGGATACAGAATTGAAATGAACTCTGCTATCGGACCTTACAAAGGAGGATTACGTTTTCATCCTTCGGTAACCTTGAGTATATTGAAATTTTTGGCTTTCGAGCAAGTATTCAAGAACAGTTTAACTACTTTGCCTATGGGCGGTGGAAAAGGCGGGTCTGATTTCAACCCAAAAGGAAAGTCTGACAATGAAGTGATGAAATTTTGTCAAAGTTTTATGACTGAACTTTCAAGACACATTGGACCTAATACTGATGTTCCAGCAGGAGACATTGGAGTTGGTGGAAGAGAAATTGGATACTTATTCGGTCAATATAAAAGATTAAGAAATGAATTTACTGGTGTTCTAACTGGTAAAGGAATGTCTTTTGGTGGTAGTTTAATTCGCCCTGAAGCAACAGGTTACGGAACAGTTTACTTCGCAAAAGAAATGTTGAAGACTAAAGGTGATAGTTTTAAAGGCAAAACAGTTGTGATCTCAGGTTCAGGAAACGTAGCACAATACGCTTGTGAGAAAGTAACTGAGCTAGGAGGAAAGGTAATTACAATGTCAGATTCAGGTGGATACATTGTAGACAATGACGGAATCGATGCTGATAAATTGGCATGGGTAATGGATTTGAAAAATGGAAGAAGAGGAAGAATTTCTGAATACACTAACAAATTTAGTGGAGCTACTTATCATGAAGGAAAAACTCCTTGGAATGAGAAGTGTGACATTGCTTTGCCATGTGCAACTCAAAATGAACTACACGAGGCTGATGCAAAAGCCTTGACTTCAAATGGATGTATTTGTGTTGCAGAAGGTGCAAACATGCCATGTACTCCAGATGCTGTTACCGCTTTCCACGAAGCAAAAATATTTTTTGCTCCAGGAAAAGCTTCTAACGCCGGTGGCGTTGCTACTTCAGGCTTAGAAATGAGTCAGAATTCTTTACGTTTATTATGGTCAAGAGAAGAAGTTGACGAAAAGTTACATAGCATTATGGTTTCTATTCATGAAGCTGCTGCCAAGTACGGAAAAGAAGGAGATTATACAAACTATGTAAAAGGAGCCAATATTGCTGGTTTTGTGAAAGTTGCTGACGCTATGATTGCACAAGGTATCGTATAATTTACCGAACAAAATGAACCCCATGTTAGGCGAGCTAATCGTTTTTCATGGGGTTTTTTCTTAAATTCATTTTTTTAATCATCGACCATGAAAAAAATTTGTTCAACCTTAGGAAGTTTGATAATAGGATCAACTTTACTAACCGCTCAAGTCGCAACATTTGATAACGAAGCAATAGCGAGAGATTTTGTTTCTAACCTCGAGCTTTATTCTAAAGCATATATTGCTCCTGTTATTGGCACTTACAGTGTTAGCCAAGTAGCTTCTAACCAAATTAGTGGAGAGGTTTTGAAACCCTTTGGAATTAGTTTAGGAATTAGTGCATCAGCTACTTATCTGAATAGTCAAGATTTAATATTTGATTTTAACACCTCTGGTTTTTCTGATCAGCTCACACTCAGTAACCCCAATAATCCTGTGCTTCCAACAATTCTTGGCGGATCAACTACTAAAGAATTAGTTTATACCGTTGAAGGACAGTCTACATTACCTGGAGGAGGTACATTTACTGCAGCACAAAATATTTCTGCACTTGATGGGCTTACATCTCCTGGAGATATAATTCCAGCAGGAGCTTTTAATTTTGGAATAGGCCTGCCTCAAAACTTTGAATTTTATGTAAGAGCATTACCAACAATCGACTTTAGTGGTGTTGACAACTATGTGTTTGGAGGGGGAGTAAAACATATGATTTCTAGCTATTTTCAAGAAGATGAAAGCCCGTTTCATATGTCTGCGGCTGTATTCTATAATACTACTAAATTCACATTATCACCTGAAAAATTTCTTGACGGTAGCAAGCAAGCAATTATCTTTACTGACAAAGTAACTTCTTTCGAATTAATCGCTTCTTACGATAAGAAGTTCTTTTCTTTCTTCGGATTAATTGGTTATTACTCCGGAGATTCTGAATTCTCAATTGATGGCACCTATACTTATGAAGTACAAAGAGAAGATGTGCCTGGATCTATTACTGTGCAAGAAGTATTTAGCGTTGAGAACCCTGTTTCTATAAAATCTTCAATTAGTGGAATTCATACTTCCATTGGAGGGTCTCTTAAGCTTGCTCAATATGTATCTGCTACGGTTGCTTACCATGTTGCAAAAAATGATTCTCTTGCCTTAAACCTAAGATTCTATATTAATAATGGTGATGATGATTAGAGATTAGGCTTTAATAAATATTTAGAATAGAACTCATCGATGTATTCTACTGCCTCATCAACTGTATCAGCTAAATAGAAAAGATCTAAATCTTCTGCATTGATAGTCTCGTTAGTTTCTAGAAGTGTTTCTTTAATCCAGTCGATAAGACCACCCCAGAAGCTCTTACTCATCAAAACGATAGGAAATTTTGCAATTTTATTCGTCTGAATTAATGTCAGAGCTTCAAAGAATTCGTCAAGAGTTCCAAAGCCTCCTGGTAACACCACAAAACCTTGAGCATATTTTACAAACATTAGTTTTCGCGTAAAGAAATAATCGAATTCTAAATTTTTATCAGGATCAATGTATTGGTTGTGCGATTGTTCAAATGGAAGGTTAATGTTAAGGCCTATGGATTTCCCTCCGGCTCTGTTGGCTCCTTTGTTTGCGGCCTCCATTATACCAGGCCCTCCTCCTGTAATTACTCCATATCCTTTTTTGCAAATCTTATACGCTAATTCATCTGCAATTTTATAATACTTATGGTCAGGTTTAGTTCTTGCAGATCCAAAAATTGATACGCTGGGTCCTATTTGAGAGAGTTTCTCAAACCCAGTTACAAATTCTGACATGATCTTAAATACTGCCCAAGAGTCGTTGATTTTTATATCATTCCACTCTTTTTCTTCAAATTTCTCTTTTATTCTATTATCATCCATTTTCCAATTCTATTTTTAGATAATGTGCCGTATGGCTCCCTTTATGTTTTGCTACCTGCTCAGGTGTTCCTTTTGTCATAATAGTCCCACCATTCTGCCCTCCTTCAGGGCCTAAATCAATAATATAATCTGAAACTTTTATAATATCTAGGTTATGCTCAATAATCAATACCGTATTTCCGAGGTCAGTTAATTTATTCAGCACTTTTAATAAAACCCTGATGTCTTCAAAGTGAAGTCCTGTTGTTGGTTCATCAAGAATATAAAAGGTATTCCCTGTATTCTTTTTTGCTAATTCCGTTGCCAATTTGACCCGTTGTGCTTCTCCACCTGAAAGGGTTGTCGAAGCTTGCCCTAAACGAACGTAACCTAAGCCAACTTGTTGTAGCGTTTTTATTTTTAATAGGACGGAAGGAATGTGCTCAAAAAATTCAACAGCCTGATTCACGGTCATATTCAACACATCAGAGATAGATTTTCCTTTGTAGCGTACTTCCAGTGTTTCTCTGTTATAACGCCTTCCTCTGCACTCCGAACACTCTACATAAACATCAGGCAGGAAATTCATTTCTATGGTTTGCACTCCTGCTCCTTGGCAGGTTTCACATCTTCCGCCTTTTACATTAAAGGAGAAACGGCCAAGTTTGTAACCCCGAATCTTTGCTTCAGGTAAGTTTGCGAAAAGAGTTCTAATGTCAGTAAAAACGTTGGTATATGTCGCAGGGTTTGAACGTGGTGTTCTTCCAATTGGAGACTGATCAATTTCAATTATCTTATCTAATTGCTCAATTCCTTTTACTGATTTATAAGGCATAGGAGTCCTTTTCCCATTATAAATGTGGTTGTTTAAAATAGGGTAAAGCGTATCATCAATTAAAGTTGATTTCCCACTTCCTGAGACTCCTGTCACGCAAATCATCATCCCTAATGGGAATTTCACATTTACGTCCTTCAAGTTATTTCCTGAGGCTCCCTTCAATTCAATGAATTGCCCATTCCCTTTTCTCCTCTTTTCAGGAATTGCAATTTTCTCTTTCCCGTTCAGATATCTTGCCGTAATAGAATCGCCTGCCAATACTTTTTCCGGTGTTCCTTCTTCTACAATTCTCCCTCCATGAATTCCTGCATGTGGCCCAATATCAATAAGATAATCAGAGGCTAACATAATGTCTTTATCATGTTCTACCACAATAATTGAATTACCTATATCTCTTAGGTTTTGTAAAGCCTCTATCAATTGGTTATTATCTCTTTGATGCAGCCCAATACTAGGTTCGTCTAAGATATAAAGGACACCCACCAATTGAGACCCAATTTGAGTTGCTAATCTTATTCGTTGAGCTTCTCCACCTGAAAGTGTTTTTGCACTTCTATTTAACGATAAATAAGTCAATCCAACATCTAACAAAAATTGAATCCTAGTTCTTATCTCTTTCAGAACATCTCTTGCCACCACTTGTTCACGAGCTGTATAATGCTGCTCAGCACTAGAAAACCATTCTGCTAATTCATCTACATCCATCGCAGATAAATCTGCTATGCTTTTCCCTCCAATTTTAAAGTAAAGCGATTGCTTTTTCAATCGAGCTCCTTCACAAACATCGCAGGTTTCTTTATTCATGAACTTAATCGCCCATTTCCCAATCTGCTTGTTTTTATTTTCCTCATACTGCCGATTAATGAAAGCAGTGACACCTTCAAACTCGAAAGAGTATTTTGTAGAACTCCCCCCAATCTTTTCAACGATAGAAAGAGGAGAATTTGTTCCATTTAAAATGGTACTTAATACCTCCTCACTTAAGTCTTTTATTGGCGTAGTTAGTTTAAAACCAAAGTGATTGAGTATTATTTCAACTTGTTTGAAAATCCATTTATTCGAATATTCTCCCAAGGGTAATAGTCCACCAGCTTTTATCGATTTTTTATCATCGGGAATGATTTTATCTCTACTTACCTCAGCAACTTCTCCCAAACCATTGCATTTCGGGCAAGCTCCGTACGGTGAATTAAATGAGAAGGTATTTGGTGCAGGTTCATCGTAAGAAATGCCTGAAGTAGGACACATTAAATTTCTACTAAAAAACCGTGGATCTTCTTTCTCCTTCCCTTTTTCAATGATCATCAGAATCCCTTTTCCATATTTCATGGATAAACTAATTGCATCAGAAATTCGAATCTTGTTCTTTTCGTCAACTTGTAATCGATCAATCACAATCTCAATATCGTGCGTTTTGTAGCGATCTAACTGCATATTGCGGGTAATTTCTAAAATTTCTCCATCAACTCTTACTTTTAAAAATCCTTGTTTTAGAATGGTTTTGAAAAGCTCCTTATAATGCCCTTTTCTGGCTTTAACAACAGGAGCAAGAAAAGAGACTGCTTTCCCGTTAAAATCCTTAGAAATTAGTTTTAAAATCTCTTTATCTGAATATTTGATCATCTTCTGACCAGAGACATAAGAGTAAGCTGTAGCTGTTTTCGAGAAAAGTAGTCTCAAGAAATCATAGATTTCCGTGATAGTCCCAACGGTAGATCTTGGATTCTTACTAACCGTTTTTTGTTCGATCGAGATAACAGGACTAAGCCCATTGATCTTATCTACATCAGGTCTTTCAAGCGTTCCTAAAAATTGTCTTGCATAAGAAGCAAAGCTCTCTACATAGCGCCTTTGACCTTCAGCATAAATGGTATCAAAAGCCAGAGATGATTTCCCACTTCCGCTAAGCCCTGTAATTACAACAAGCTTTTCTCTCGGAATTTTGAGCGATATATTTTTAAGGTTATGAACTCTAGCTCCTTCTATTTCTAAAGGTTCCACTTCATCAACTGTATTCTGCATCGTGAACTTTTAATGTCTCTAATCTATACTTAAAACTAGTATCGCCTTAGTTCAGTTCATAATTGGAGTTAGTCGGCAATTTAACTTCATAAACCGTTCTTGCTGTATTCTTCAAATATGAATCTCTTAACCAAGGATTGAAATGTTTTAAAATTTTATAGCTCACGTTGTGATCTATAGCAAAGTCTGCAAAGTTTGCTACAGCAGTATCCAACTTTATCACCTTAAAATCTAAGGGCTTATATAAGTCGCCTTTTCGAATATTAAATCCATACCTACTTGGGTTTTCTAAAATATCTTTTACCGCCAACATTCTAAAAACATACCTACCTGTTTCTGTATTGAGCAATAGGTCATAATAGGAATCTGCTTTTTGGCGTTCCAACTCTTTTGTTATTTTACCCATTCCTACATTGTAAGATGCTGCTACTAACGCCCAATTTTCATATTTTTTATGAGCATCATTAAGGTAATCACAAGCCGCCTGCGTTGCCTTCTCCATATGATATCTCTCGTCTACTTCTCCATTAATTTGAAGCCCATACTCTTTCCCAGTAGTCTTCAAAAATTGCCAGTAACCTGCGGCTCCAGCTGGAGATACTACATTTGTTAAGCCACTTTCTATTAAAGCTAAATATTTAAAATCGTCAGGAATATTGTTTGCTGCAAGTATTGGTTCAATGATAGGGAACCATCGATTCGCTTTCTTAAAATATAATATTGTATTAGAATGAAATAGGTGTTCGCATGAATTTCGCGATCTAGTCGTTCGTAAACTTCAGGTTCCGTTAATGGAACTCCCTCTCCTGCAAAAGAGATTTCTTTAGGAGGGCTAAAACTAAAAATTTTATATTCTTCAGAAATCTTTACTTGATGTTCTTCCTCTTCTTTATCCGTATCCGTAGAATAAGTGAATAATTGAAAGAGACCAAATAAAGCTAATGGTATGAGTAAGAGGTTAAGCGGATTTACTGAAAGTTTGTTCTTCATTATTATCTAATTTTTCTTTGCCCCAAAGTTTCGGTTTCGTAGTTAAAAATAACGAAACAAAAACCACTAACGCATATAGAGCAAATAGAATTGTGAACAAATGAGTCCAATTTTTTATAGACACCGCAATCAATAGGGTTACCGTTGAAAAAATACCTATTCCACTCATGATTAAAGCTACAGATTGATCTGACAACCCAAGGTAAGAAAGGTGGTGAGTAGTATGATCTTTACCGCCAACAAAGGGAGATTTCCCTTTAAGAATTCGATTAATCACTACAGTTGCTGTGTCTGACAGTGGAACAATAAAAGCAAGTATTGGCAGAATAAATTGTCTTGAAACTATTTCATGTTCATTTGGTATATGATTCCAAAGGAATTTGATAGATAGAGCTGCTAGAACAACACCTAAAAATTGGCTTCCCGTGTCTCCCATGTACATTTTAGAAGGATTCCAATTGAAAAACAGAAATCCCAATAAAGCCCCTATTAATCCAAGTACGATAATAAAATAAGAAGTATCGAAACTGTTACTAAATACAATCACCACCAACATAGCCAGCAGAGCAAATATGGAGGCTATGGTTGTAATTCCATCCATATTGTCCAACATATTAATCGAATTCATTAGACCAACCACCCAGATGAACGTAAAAACATAGTTCAGCCATGCAGTTTCAAATATCTCTATGTGGTTTCCTGTAGCAATCAAAACAATTGCGCACAATGCTTGGGCAATTGATTTTAACATTGGATTAGTATTGAACGCATCATCAGCTAAGCCAACCAAAAAACCTAAGCTAGAGGCCACTACAATTCCAATAATTTTTAAATCGAATAGAATATATTGATTTGGGAAAAAAATCTGATACTGTGTTAGCACCAATAAGAATACTATGAAAAACGAAATTCCTCCAAAAGCGGGCTTAGAGGTTGTATTCCATCGTATTACCTTGTCGTCTATATTTCGAATTCCCAAATTTTTCGAGAACTTTAAAAATATCCTATTAATTAAAATACTAAACAATAAACTTCCTAAGAATAGGAATGAAATCTTTAATATAAAATATTCGCCTCCCATTTTAAAATTGAGATTTCAATTCTGAAAACAATGGTGCCAAATGATCCTTTTCTGATACTATTGGGCTTTCTATATCCCAATTAATCCCTAGTTCTTTATCGTTCCACCTAATTGATCCTTCAGACTGTTTATTATAACCATTCGTGCATTTATAAGAAAAGATGGTATTATCCTCTAAGGTTTTAAACCCGTGGGCAAACCCAGGAGGAATAAAGAATTGAATCTTATTCTGTTCAGATAATTGAATTAAATAATGTTTCCCAAAGGTTGGGGAGTTTTTTTTAATATCAACAACAACATCTAAAACGGAACCCCTTAAAACACTCACTAATTTGCCTTGCGCATATGGAGGGTTTTGAAAATGAAGCCCTCTAAGTACTCCTTTAGAGGACTTAGAAAGGTTGTCTTGAACAAATGTAAATTCTCCTATTACTTTGTATTTCTCTTCACTATATGATTCATAGAAATACCCTCTATCGTCTTCAAAAACAGCCGGATGAATAATAAGTAAACCTTCTATATCAAGTTTTTCTATCTGCATTATTTCTTTTTTCTAAACAGCTTTGCTAAGCCTTTCTTCTCTGGCTCATCTTCATCGTAGTAACCATAACCATAGCCATAACCGTAACCATAGCCATAACCATAGCCATAACCATAACCATAACCGTAACCATAACCGTAGCCATAACCATAGCTACTTTTCTTAGCATCAACCCCATTTAAGATGATCGATAGCTTTGTAATACCGTTCTCTCTTATCAATCGGTCAACATTCTGAACAAAATTCTTCTTTGAGTATTCTGATCTAAAAATATATAATGGATAGTCAGCCTTCCTAATCACCTCAATTCCATCAGTTACAAGACCAACCGGTGGATTATCGACTATAATTAAATCGTAACTCTTCTTTAGCGTTGTCAATACTTCATCCAGTGTACTATTGATGATTAACTCTGAAGGGTTAGGGGGAACAGGTCCTGCTGTAATAAAGTCTAGGTTTTCTTGCTTACTGGTATGAACACAATCTTCTAGTTTATCTTTTCCAATCAAAATAGTACTCATCCCTTTAACATTATCAACGTCAAATCCTTTATGAATTTTAGGCTTTCGCATATCTAAATCGAGAATGATAACTTTTTTCCCACTAAAGGCAATAATTCCTCCTAAATTTATTGCAATAAAGGTCTTTCCTTCTCCCGAGACAGTGGAGGTTACCGCCATCATTTTAGGCCCTTTAGAAGCCATAATAAATTCAAGGTTTGTTCTAACCGAACGAAACGCTTCTGCAATTAATGATTTAGGGTTTTTATTGACGATCAATTGAGATATAGGGATATCCTTTTTATATCTTGGAATTATACCTAAAACTCCAAAGCTCGTTGTAGCATACTTTGTAATTTCAGTTATTGAAGTAATTTGATTGTGAAGCATATACTTTAACACAACAAAAATTAAGCTTATAAGAACGCCTGCGAAGAAAAATCCTGCAAAAATAAAATTCTTATTCGGCGATATGGATGACGTGGGAGCGGAGGCAGCACTCAAGATATTGATGTTGGAAACAACTCCTTGCTGTGAAATAGTATACTCCGTCTTTTTTTGAATTAAAAGTGTATAAAACTTCTCATTAATGTCGTAAGTCCTCTTTTTCCTGATTAATTCTATTTCTTGATCCGGAACTTCAAAATACTCAGCTTCAAGCTTAGTAATATTTTTCTCTAGATTAAATTTTCTTTCTTTTATTTTAATCAGTAAGGCCTTTACACTACTAATGATAAATCCTTTTTGAATATTTATCCTATAGTCTAATTCTTTTACGGGGCCACTTCCTTCTTTGGCCGAATATAATAAGTTCTGGCGTGCCAATAAAAGGTCATTCAATGAGTTTATTACTTCTTTTAGACTCCTTTCATAACGACTACCTACTAATAGAGGAAGCAATTCATAAATATCAATATCTACACCCCTTTTGTCTATCTCTTTCTTAATTTCCTCCATTATTAAGCCTTGAATCTCTAATTCGGCCAACGATTCATCCAATTGATTTAGACGGTCAATAATAATTGAACTAAAATCCCCAATATCAGATAAGTTATTCTTTCGTTTAAAAGACTGCATCTCTTTTTCAGACTTCTTCTGATCTTCATACACAGAAGCAATTTGCTCATTTAAGAATTGTACAATTTGTTTAGAACTTTGTCTTTTCCGCTCTTCATTATACTTTTTAAACTCCTGAATTAGAACTTCAACAACTTCTTTCGCTTTAAGTTTATTATTGTCTTTAACACTTATCGAAATAGTTTTAGCACTTGGGTTAACGACTGTAACCCCAATATTTGACATTAGCTGGCGAGCTAAAACATTTAAATCATTGATAATAAAGTAATATTCCTGAGGTTTTACTTCACTTCTATTTTCTTTTATAAGATTAAAGTTTATAACGGAAACTTTAATCGTTCCAAAAGGTAATTTGACGAATTTTCCAAATTGAATGTCCTTTGATATTGGATTCTTTTTGCCTCCCCAGCGAATCGTTCCATTTGCTTCATTCTTAAAATCAATATAGACTTTAATTGACCCTGCCGTACTATCTTTTTCGTAAACATTTATCCTAAACGGAGCCGTTCTGTATAACTCAAAATCAAGAAACTGCCCTTGATTAAAATAACTTACTTCAAGAGGTAAAATGCTAATTGAATTTTTCGCAATTAAGTTTGATCTTAATAACTCTATCTCAGCAGAAATATCTCCAATCTCATAGTAATTGTCAACATTTAAAATTTGATTTGCAGTGTTTGACTTTTCTATTTGAATAATTGAGCTCGATTGGTAAGTTGGAGCGGTATATCTTATGTAAAGGAAACTTCCCAGTAATGAGAGTCCGATAAATAAAACGATCCACAGTATATTTTTCTTTAAAATATATAAAAATAAACCAAGATCGAAGTCAGTATTGAAATTACTTAGTTGCTCTCTATAACGATTAACGTTATCAATTTCGGTATTTTCTAATTGTTGCCGCACTTCTAATCTAATCTATCAATTACAAAGTATAAGGTAATAATACTTGTGAAAAGTCCAAGAATGGGTGATATCTCGGACAGTACTTGTCGTGTTGTCACTCCAATTGGTTCAACATATATAATATCATTTGCCTGCAATATAATATCTGCTTGACTAATGCCTTCTATAGTTGATAAATCTATAAGAAATACCTGTGGGTCACTTAAATCTCCACGAATCAACTTTATTCTTTTTGCTCTACCGTCATCAGCAATTCCACCTGCAAGTGCAAGTGCTTCGAGAAGCTTCACGTTATTATTGGTCAACGTTATAACAGCCCCATCTCCTCCTGAACCAGGAAAAATTGTTACTCTTCGGTTAATTAAATTTAATAGAACAAATGGGTCATTGAATAATTCAGAGTATTTAGTTTCAAAAAAAAACTCTGCTTCTCTCAAAGTCATCCCTCCTATTTGTACTCTGCCAATTAATGGGAGATTAATGTTCCCATCAAATTCAACTAAATAATTTACTCCTTGATTTAATTGCTGAATCCTTTGCAAATTATCATCTGAAATATTAATTAATTGCTGACCATTATTTGGATATAACCTAAAGCTAACAAGATCATTTGGAGCAATCTTATATTCTCGGGTCGTATCTCTTACATACTCATCATATTTGAAATCCTTAGGGGTTTCAAACATAATACTTGGATTTAGCGGCTTACATGAGGCTAAAAAATAACAAGCAACGACAATAGCTAAAATTCTCTTGATCATATGTGAAGTGTATATCAATCTACAAATCTATTCATTTAAAAAATGATATCTCAAGAAATGTTATCGAAGTAATGAGTTATAAAGCTTAGACATATCGTTCACTAATCTATTGTAATGAAACTTCTCATTTACATGCTCCCAGCCCGTTTTTCCCATTTCATTTCTTAGTTTTTCGTTTTCAACTAATTGCAATAAGTTATTACTAAATTCTTTGCTGCAATTCGATTCAGAGAGTAATGCTGTTTCATTTTGCTGAACAATATTTCCAACTCCCCCTACCCTTGTTGCAACGATCGGTTTACAAGAAGCTTGGGCTTCAATCAAACTCACTGGCGTTCCTTCATTCAATGAACTTAATGCAATGATATCCATTCCTGCGTTTACCCAATCTACGTTCTTTATCCATGAAGTAAAGTGTATTGTGGCTTTTTTACCAGGTTCAAAGTCTCCATTTAAGTAGTCAAGACCAATATGCTTTGAATAACCTTTTAAATTCTCTCTCTCTTCCCCATCTCCAACAATAAAAGCACGAATTTTTTTATCAGTTGATCTTGTAAGGGTTTTGATCGAGTCTAAGAAAAGTTTATGGTTTTTTATTGGAACCAAACGCCCTACTATTCCAATGGCAATTTCATCATCGGCAACATTATAAAACTCTCTAAATGACTTTCTCTTTTCTTCTGTTCCTGTGTTAAATTTCTTCAAGTCAAATCCAAGAGGGATTACATCTATTTTGTCTGGAGAACATATTTTGTAACGCATAGAAAGCTCTAGCTTCTGTCGTTGACTTATTGCAATAATTCGATCCGTTTTAAGAGCTAAAGCCCTTTCAATATTCTTATAAACATTGGTTTTAAGTGGCCCGAAATAGGAATGAAATACATGCCCATGAAACGTATGTACCATTTTAGCTTTACCATATGCTATCCCAGCAGAACGTCCAATAGCTCCAGCTTTTGACGCGTGAGTATGTATAATGTCTGGCTTAAACTCTTTAATTAATTTTTTAATAGACCTATAAGCTTGCCTATCGTTTGCTAATCCAATGTCTCTTTGCATTTCATCTACAAGAAATGCCTCAATTCCTAAATCGTTAAGAATGTGCTGTGAGCTTTCTTCAGAATCTTCTTCTTTACCACCTACAAGACGTGTCTCAAACTCAGGAGCCATGTATTTGGTCAGTAACGCGGCATTGAAGGTTGGGCCTCCAAGGTTAAACCTATTTATTATCCTTAATACTTTTGGCATTTGGCTAAGGTTGCTGATTTACTAAACTATTCAATATATTTTTTCCACCAAGAATTAAAAACCAATAAGGCCCAAATATTTGCTGGTGCATCTTCAGGGTCCGGGGATTTTAATTTCTTTTTCAATTCCGATACGTAAGCCGCATTAAAAAGGTTTTGTTCTCGAATGAAATCATCTGATAAAAGATCTTCTTCAATCAATTCTTGCAACTCATTACAAAGCCAGGCATGTAAGGGAACCTCAAAGCCCTTCTTAGGCCTATTATATAGCTTCTCTGGTAAAAGGGGACGCGCAGCATCTTGTACTAGGCGTTTTTTCATTTGAGAATTAATTTTGTACTCTGCCGGTAAATTAAAAGCAAAGTTCACCAATTCATGATCTAGAAAAGGAGTTCTTACTTCTAAACCATTCGCCATCGACATTAAATCGACCTTTCTGAGCATATCGCTCTGCAGCACCAATTTCATGTCTGTATATAAAACATCATTAAAATCAGAGCCTTTTGCAATCGTACTTAAAAGCTCTTTCTTTCGCCTAAGGTAATTCCCTTCTTGAGGACTCTTAATCATTAAATTAGCAGCCTCGGCTTCATTCAAAAGGCTTGCCCATAGCCAATACCTCTCATCTTTGGGCAAGCTAGATCCTGCGGAGAATTTATCTAGCTTTCGAAACATGTTCCCCAATTTGGAGTTCCTTGACTTTGGCATTACAGACCATACAGGAGCTAGACTCTTGACCAGCTTTTGTTTTACTCCCTGCTTGCGCATTAAGAACTCTCCCATGTGTTTATGGTAGCCTGAAAAAATTTCATCGGCACCGTCGCCTGAGAGCGCCACCTTAATGTATTTTTTGGTTTCTCTACTCAATGCATTAACTGCCAAAGCAGAGGAGTCAGCAAATGGTTCATCAATATATTCCAATGTTTCGTATAAACTGCCTAATAGATCTTTTCTAGAGAGCGAAAACACATGATGATCTGTATTAAATTTCTTTGCAACAGCTAAAGCATATTCTGTTTCATCAAAATGAGGGTCATCTTTAAATCCAATCGAAAAAGTTAATAGTTTATCTACATTTCTTGAGGCCAAAGCAGTTATTAAAGAAGAATCGATCCCTCCGCTTAAGAAAGTACCCAAAGGAACATCTGCTACAAGCCTGCGCTGGATAGAGCGTTCTAATATCTTAATAAATTCGCTTTGAGCGTTCTCATATGATATATTACTATAACTTCTTTCTATTAAAGGATAATCAATTTGATAAAAAGGAATTTTTTGAGTTCTGTTTTGTGCATCAATTTTTAAATAATGACCCGGCTCCAGCTTTTTTACATCCTTTATCATTGAATGAGGCTCAGGAATATAATTTAACTGTAAATAAGTATATAAAGAAGTATGATCTATTTCTCTAGGGATGTCAAATTCCAAAAGGGCCTTCATTTCTGATGCAAAGTAAAATGCATTCTCCTCTTTATAATAAATCAAGGGCTTTATGCCAAACCTGTCTCTCGCTAATAAAGTAGTTTTTTCTTGTTTGTCAAAGATCGCAAATGCGAAAAACCCATTCAGCTTATTCAAAAAATTTGTTCCGAAACAACTATAAGCTTGCAACAGTACCTCGGTATCACTATTTGTTTTAAAGGCATATCCCTTTTCTTGGAGTTCAGTTTTTAGTTCTTTATAGTTATATATTTCTCCATTAAACACAATAGAATAACGACCTGAATCATTCTCCATTGGCTGATTAGAAGAGTCAGAAGTATCTATTATCGATAATCTGCGATGGCCAATTGCTGCAGTACCATAATTTTCTAAGCCCTTCGCGTCTGGTCCCCGTTTTGCTATTTTTTCTACTGCATTATTTAACCTTTCTAATTGATTAGAAACTAACACTTGATTAGAGATGATACCTGCTATTCCGCACATACGTTAAGTCTTAGATTGAACTACTTTGATTAACAATATGCTCCAGGTGCTAATTAATAACAAGCCTCCAATCGGTGTTACAGGGCCTAAAAAACTCAAAAACTCCAGATCTAGCATTTGCCGTAAGTTTAGAAAATAGATTGAAAAACTGAATAAGAATACTCCAATCACTGCCAAATTTAAAATCAGTTTATTCTGAAAATTAGGTTTCAATGAAATAAATAACAATAGGATTGCATGGTACATTTGATAACGAATACCTGTTTCAAAGCTTGCTTGTTGTACTTCAGTCAAAACTTCTTTTAAAGCATGAGCTCCGAAGGCTCCAATAATAACAGCAGTTAAACCAAACAACAAGCCCCAAATTTGAAATCGTCTTTCCATCCTTCAAAAATAAACATAACCTTCATCGCAATTAGGCCTATTATTTCAATTAATTTAGTCAATTAATTTGATATTTTATGAAGCATATTCTTTTAATTGGTGCAGGAAGGTCTACGGGAAGTTTGGTTAAATACTTAATAGATAATGCGAAAGAAAACTCTTGGGATCTTAAAATTGCGGACCGTAATTTTGATTTTATAAACGCCTCTTATTTTGATTTAGAATATGTTAATAAAATAGAATTTGACGTCACCAATGAAACTCAAAGAAAGGAGCTCATTAAAAGTTCTGACATTGTGATTTCAATGCTACCCGCGCACATGCATATTGATGTAGCGAAAGATTGTATTGCTTACCAAAAACATATGGTTACAGCTTCTTATATTTCTCCGGAAATGAAAGCATTAGAAGCAGAGGCCAAAGCCGCAGGAGTAATTATTATTAACGAGATTGGAGTTGATCCAGGAATAGATCATCTATCTGCTAAAAAAGTAATTGATGAAATTATTGAGGAAGGTGGAGAGTTAAAAGATTTTGAAACATTTACAGGTGGGTTAGTTGCACCCGAGCATGATAATAACCCTTGGAATTATAAATTTACATGGAACCCGAGAAATGTTGTGCTCGCAGGACAAGGAGGCACTGTAAAATTTAAACAAGAGGGAACGTACAAATACATCCCATACAATAAAGTATTTAGAAGAACTGAATTAATTGATATCGATGGATATGGTAGATTTGAGGGCTATGCCAATCGAGATTCTTTGAAGTATAGAAAAGTATATGACCTTGAAAACATTAGCACGATGTTTAGAGGAACACTAAGAAGACCTGGTTATTGCAGAGCATGGGATGCTTTTGTTGAACTTGGAGCAACTGATGATTCTTACACCCTAGCAAATTCGAAGAATTTAACCTTTAGGTCCTTTATCAATTTGTTTTTACCATACAATCCAAGCGATTCTGTAGAGCTAAAATTCATGCACTATCTGAATATCGCTCATGACGACATAGAACTTTTTGAAAAGTATGAATGGTTAGATTTATTCAAGGATGTTCCTGTTGAATTAGATAATGCCACCCCTGCTCAAATATTACAAAAAATATTGATGCGTAAATGGACGCTTGCAGAAGAGGATAAGGACATGATCGTAATGTGGCATAAGTTTATTTACCTAAAGGACAACAAATTGCATGAGAGGCATTCTTCTATGGTTGTAAAAGGAGAAGACCAGACTCATACTGCCATGGCTAAAACGGTAGGCTTACCAGTGGGAATTACAACTAAAATGATTCTTAACGGTAAAATAGCTGAGCCTGGAGTACACATTCCTATTAAAAAGGCGATATATGAGCCAATCTTATCAGAATTAGAAGATTATGGCATCATATTTAATGAAAAGAATATTACTTAATCTTTAATTCAAACACTTTCTCCCCTTCAATCGTTGCCTCTAAATAATCTCCAATTGCAATTGGCCCTACTCCTTCTGGTGTCCCAGTAAAAATTAAATCGCCAATTTTTAAGGTGAAAAATTGAGAAACATAAGCAATGATCGCATCTATAGAAAAAAGCATATCAGAAGTGTTTCCCACTTGTCGTTGCTCTCCATTAACACTTAACACAAAGTTTAAATTAGATAAATCAGCATAATTTAATTTTGAAACAAATTTCCCTACAGGTGCAGACCCATCAAAGGCTTTGGCTCTCTCCCACGGTAATCCTTTTTCTTTGTACTTTTCTTGGAGATCTCTTGCGGTAAAATCCACCCCAACGCTAATTTCAGAATAATATTTGTGAGCAAATTTCTCGGATATATTCTTCCCAACCCTATCAATCTTTATGACTAACTCTGCCTCATAATGTACATCATTGGAAAATGATGGATAAAAAAATGGCATCCTTTTAGGCAGTAAAGCTGTATCAGGCTTTAAAAAAATAACTGGTTCTTTAGGAACCGGATTATTTAATTCTTTTGCATGAGCAGCATAATTCCTACCAATACAAACTATTTTCATTTATTTTTGATTAAAACTTCTTAGCTTAATTGCCGTCAATACCTTCTTAGTGTATAAAGGAAAATCTCCATTCATCATCCATTTATAATAAGATGGTTCCTTTTCCAATACATCAGCAACTGATCTACCTTTATGCTTTCCAAAATTAAATACTTCAACATTATCTTCATTAAAGATAATACGCCCCATTAAGTCAGCATTATTTGTTCTCTTGGAAAACTCAGACAAGAATTGAACATTATCTTCTAAATCGTCATACTTTTCAATCTGAGCCTCTAATATTTCGAAAGTTGCTATGTTATCCGCCTCGGCGCTATGAGCATTAATTAATTCTTTGTCGCAATAAAACTTATATGCAGCTACAAGCGTCCTTTGTTCCAACTTGTGGAAGATGTTTTGTACATCCACTAGATTTCTTCCTTCAATTTCGAAGTCTACTCCTACTCTAAGAAATTCCTCAGCTAATAAGGGAACATCAAATCTATTGGAATTAAAA
>JAESST010000341.1 GCA_016763995.1 Flavobacteriales bacterium
CAATCGACTAATTAAGAAATATAGCAAGCTATATTCTAAATATTCAACACAGTAGGTTGTTGTTTCTGTGAAAGTTTTCAGATTTATCAAACTCTTCTATATAAAGACAACAGCTTTCATTTACAAACGAAAAAAGCGCTGAGGTACCCTCAGCGCTTCTAACTTTTTGTATCTCTATTCGAGATGACTCAAATTGAGGACTATCTATTCAAGATTAACTTTTTTGTTGCATTTCCTACTCTTAAGAAATATACTCCATTTGAATAATCGCTCATATCAATATTGACTTTCGATTGATTCAATACTTCATCTCTTATTATTTTCCCATCCATTGGAATGATTTGGAAACGAGTATTCGTCACTTCAGTTTTTGTTTCAATAGTAAAGATTCCCTTAGATGGATTCGGGTAGATAGATAAATTATTTCCTACCGCGTCGTTTTCTGAAAGTCCAACAATAACTGGTCCAGCTCCAGGTGTTCCATAAACTTGGAATCCATTTACTAATTGACCTACTACAGGACTAGTTGATGCCATCCAGTTCACTCCATCGTTATTATTTAAACTAGCATACCTTAACTCAATAGATGCTCCACCCCCATCTGCTTGTCCTGCTGCGCCACCGGAAGGCCAAGGGGAACTATCATCAAAATCAACAGAATCTACTGTTCTTCCAAAATTATCAACTATCGTAATATCCTCTCCTCCGTTGCTCAACCCTCCTGAAGTCCAAACTGCATCTGCATCAATTCCATATCTACCTCTAAAGCTTGAAGAGTCAAACGCAATAACAAAAAATTGCCCTGCAGTAATTGAATCATTTGCTCCAAAAGTGTGGGTAACTCCTTGTGAGAAGTTGTAAGCATCTAGGTTTACTGTTGTAGAACCCACATTAACAAATTCAATAAACTCCGAAGTATCCGTACCGAATTCCGGACCATTGTAGTTAATTTCTGAGATCACTAAGTTTGCTATCGTTCCAGGAGAGAAAACTGTTTCACATAAAACACTATCACATCCAAGTGCATCTGTAATCGTTACACAATATGTTCCCGCGACCAAATTATTAATCATTGACCCTGTTGCCATTACAGGACTCCAAGAAAATGTATACGGAGTCGTTCCGCCCGTCACTGTCAAACTAATTGATCCATCAGCAGTGGCAGGAGTACTCGTATTGGTAACAATTGAAGCAATGTTCAATACTGTTGGTTCCGTAATAGTGATAGAGTCAACTGTAGAAGTTCCAATATTATCTGTTACAGTTACAAAGTATTGCCCTGCACTTAATGATGTAGCTGTACTATTCGTCTGCGTGTTGCTCCACAAATAAGTAAATGGTGTTGTTCCTCCAGATGCAAGCGCAGTTGCTGTTCCGTCATTCCCTCCATTACAAGAAACATCTGTTCCAGAGGTTGATACTAAGACTGCTGCTGGATCATTAACCCTTGCAGAATCAAGCAAACTACAGTTGTTTGCATCTGAAATAGTAACCGTATATGTTCCTGCTGCTAAGCTAGCAATATCCTCTGTTATAGCCATATTACTCCAAGCATAGGTATATACAGGAATTCCTCCACCTGCTGTTAAGTCCAAAGAGCCATCTGAACCACCAATGGTAGATGCATCAGTAACTATAATAGAAGATGTCAAAGCTGTTGGTTCTGTTATCGTTCCTGCTGCTGTAGAAATACACCCTAGATTATCGGTAACAACAACATTATACGTGCCTGCTGCTAGTCCTGTAACACTGTTTGATGATGTAAAAAGTTTTACATTATCAAAAGCAGCGTAATCCGATGCTCCATTTTGTTTTGCTTGTAAACGAATTCTAACAAAATTGGCTGTATCAGGAATATTTACTTCAATCATTCTCCATGCTCCAGTATTTTTATTTAGTGCCACTCCATTTGTATCCCAATCGGTCCCGTTGTCAAACTTCACTTGATATTCTAATGAATCTGACGAATCAAATCCTACAGAATAATAATCAAAACTCAATTTAACTCCTACCTCAGCTGAAATATTTCTAGGACTAAATGATAAGGTATGATAAAAAGATCCTCCACCATTTGCATTGTCAATGTCTTGAATTCCCCAAAAGTATAAACCATTTGAAGCAGTATCAATGTTTCCAGTAAACTTTTCTATTACTCCCCAAACATCATCGCTTCCACTAACTATTGAATCCCCTTCAGTGTTATATGTAGATGGGTTCATAACAAAAGGCCAATTATCTGTCGCCATTGATTCAAAACTCTGCCCTGCTAGAGATTTATTCCCTGCGTTCCACGCATAACTTAAGCTTCCTATTCCACCCGTTGCTATTGCCGATAATCCGCCATTTGCCAAACCATTACAAGTAACATTCGAATCTACAGTTACCATAATGTTAATTGGCGATGGTTGAGAGATTGTGTAGTTAGCTGTTGCTGTTGCCATTGCGGCATCAGTAACAGTAACCGTATAAGTTCCTGCTGCTAATACACTAATATCTTCTGTTACTGCAGCATTTGACCATAAATAAGTATAAGGCATAGATCCGTTCATTACTGTAAGGTCAATTGATCCATCGGCAATACCATTACACGAAACATCGGTAATTACTCCTGACAATACAATAGATGCCGGCTGTGTAATATTTACACTTGTTATATCTGAACAAGCATTGTTATCTGTAATTGTTACAGTATACGTTCCTGCCATAACTCCTGTTATCGATACAGTTGTTGCAGCATTTGACCATATATAAGTATATGACATTGTCCCGCCAGTTGCAGATGCAGTTGCTCCTCCATCTGTTCCTCCATTTACTGATACATTAGAATCTACTATAGCTCCTGCAACCAATAGTGTCGGTTCAGTAATTGTTGCCATTGTTGTTGAAGTACTTCCTGAATTATCTGTTACAGTAACTGTATAAGTTGCTGCTCCAACGCCAGTAATAGAGGCCGTAGTTGCTGCATTTGACCATGCATAAGTGTAAGGCATTGTTCCGCCCGTGACTGAAACTGTTGCTCCTCCATTTAAAAATCCGTTACAAGTAACATTAGAGTCAATAAGCGCACTTAAAAATATCAGAGTTGGTTGTGTAATACTTACCAATTCTGTGTCTGAACAACCGTTGTTATCTGTAATAGTTACCGAATACGTTGCGGCACTTACACCAGTTATAGAGGCTGTAGTTGCTGCATTTGACCATAAATAAGTATAAGGCATTATTCCGCCCGTTGCAGATGCAGTTGCTCCCCCATCTGTTCCTCCATTTACTGATACATTAGAATCTACTAAAATGGCTGATACCACAGCCAATGGCTCAGTTATCGTTACCATTGAATTGTCTGAACAAGCATTGTTATCTGTAATTGTAACCGAATAGCTTGCTGCTCCAACACCAGTAATAGAAGCCGTTGTCGCTGCATTTGACCATGCATAGGTATAAGGCATTGTTCCACCTGTTGCAGATGCGCTTGCTCCTCCACTGAATAAGCCATTACAAGCAACATTAGAGTCAACCACTTGCACTGCAACTAATAGTGCAGGTTCAGTTATGCTAACTGAATCTATAGCGGAAGTACCTGTCATATCTGTTACCGTTACAAAGTATTGTGCTGCTCCAACGCCAGTAATCGACTCTGTTGTTGCTGCATTTGACCATGCATAGGTGTATGGTGTTGTTCCTCCAGAAACTGCTACAGTTGCCCCTCCATTAGAAAAACCATTACACGATACTGTAGAATCTAAAGAAACAGATAAAGTCAAGCCCGAAGAGGAAGAAGGAATTACTCCTGGGCTCCCATAAACTTGCTTTGTATTAACAATTACTCCTGTTAAAGCTGTTGTTGAAGCAATCCAATTTGACCCTACTATGTTGTCTAAATTTACGTCACTAAGCTCTATTGTTGCTCCTCCTCCATCAGGACTTCCTGCTGCAGTGCCACCGCCTGGCCATGGAGAATTATCATCGTAACGCAAAGTATCAATTAAAATTCCATTGTTATCTTTTAATGTAATTGACTCTCCACCATTGCTCAAACCTCCGCCATGCCATTGACGTGCTGCTACCCCAAAAACATTATTAATTGCAACAGAATCTACCGCAATAACCACAACTGCACCCGAGTTCAACATGAACGATGGGAACGTATAAGTTACACCGCTCGTGAAAGAATACCCTGTCATATCAACAGCACTTGAGCCATTGTTATACAATTCAATAAATTCAGTCGAATCAGTTCCCTGCTCAGGTCCATTGTAGCTAATTTCTGTTATTACAATATCAGGAAGAGGACAAGCCATTTTTGAATGTGCTCCTAAAGAATCAACCATATCAATAGGAAAAACATCCCATTCTGTCGCTCCAATTGACCAGTTTAATTGACCGTCAAGCACAGACATTTTTCTTATCAATGTTGTATTATTTGTAGCCCCAGTTCCAACTACCCAACCAGATCCGGGATCAACTCCAACAATACCAATAATGTCAAGAGTATCTCCTGTAGAAATTTTCTTCATATAAACCGCATCATCACCATTGTAAAAACACAATGTATGAGTGGTGTCAGCTTGCAATAAAATTGCTGCATTTGCTGAAGGATTAGCAATAACATAGCTAGAATCACTAGCCAATACTCCTTGAGGAAAGATACTATCTGTAGGTGTAAGAGAACCGTTGTTGGCTCTATAGATTACATAATCTGATAGATTAATAGACCCTGAGCTAGGGTTGTAAACCTCAAGAGCTTTATTACTCGATGAACCTTCTATATATTCCGAAAAGAATAAATCAGAGCATTGAGCATTAGCTAAACTTGGGGAAAGCGTTATTAATAATAACGCAAGCTGTAAAATTTTTTCTTTCATTTCTCTTATTTTAAAGTGTGAAATTACTCATCAAATTGCTCTAATCGATTACGTTAATGTTATCTTTCTATCAAGGTTTTTGTAAAACAAGACCTTTTCACGCCCTCTATGTTATTAATTAAACATAATAATGCTATTGTTTTTTTGGCCTCCACTAAAAAGCAAGATGCAGGTTAGTTTATCATTAGTCTCATAAAACCCATAAAAATGCCAGACTGAACTATTTTAGATGCTCCTCTTCTACTTCGAAGAACATTCTAAAAATTCAACGCAATAGATCGTTATTTCTGTAAAAATCTTCATTGTTCCATAACTAAACAACGGGGCATTAAGCTAGTTGAAATCAAGCCTTCTTAGTTAGCAGATATACTGAAATTAAAAGAGAAGCGACATCAAATTGCAACTTTCAGTGAAGAGCTAAAAGAAACTAGTGAGTTAATCTTTGATAACAAACAGGTTAAAATAGGGTATTCCTTTTGATTCTCTGCTATGTTTACACTCTACCCAACCCTATAAAATCTATATTGTTATATGTTTTTTTTAAGTCAATGAAAGGACAATTAGCGTTTAGCAGTAAATGCTTCTTTGAAAAACCTTATCGGTACTACTAGCATTCCAAAACACTCTCCCTCTTCTTTTCCTAAATGTTTGTGATGTACTTTATGTGCTTTTCGAATCGCTCTAAAATAAGCGTTATCCGTTCTTTTTAGCCAATTAACCCGCTGATGAATAAAGATATCATGTACCGCAAAATAAGCCATACCATATAGTAAAATTCCTAAGCCAATAGAAAGTCCATATTCAAAAACCCCTTCATTCCAACTCACAAACAACCCAATACTAATGGCCGCATAAAAAATAAAAAAGGTATCGTTTCTTTCAAACCATCCTTTCTCCGGTTGATGATGGTCTTTATGTAATACCCAAAGAAACCCATGCATGACATACTTATGGGAAAACCAAGCCATAAATTCCATTGTCATGAAGGTTCCAATTACAAGTAGAATATGAAGCAGTATATTCATCTCTGTAAAATTACAATCTAAGCGATAAATAACTAGTATCCATATTTGTTAATTTCCTATGAAAAGTCAATTGTAACAGGTTTTCATGTTCTTTAAAAATGACCTGCTCATTTTTATTACACAATTCTCCTTGTTTTGTTCTCAAAAGTGAAAGGTTGATTTTCCAAAGAAGAAAAAAACCCTTCATGATAACTCTTAAATATCATTTCGAATTTATTAAGAAGTTATGATAAATCTTTTCTTATACCTTTACAATAATAACCGTCTAAAGAATATAGTTAACTATGGTATTAAATCAAATTAAACAATTAAAACTTTGTGCATTCGTAATTTTTAGCATACTATTCTTCTATTCGTTAAGCTCGGTTAAACTGCATAATGCAACTAGTGTTATTAATTCAGACGTTACTGCATACTACACATACTTGCCTGCGGTCTTTATTTATCAGGATGTAGAGCTTAAGTTTATTAACAACCTACCAAATGTTTGGTATCAGAACATTTGGAGATACAAAACGAAAACAGACAAGTCTGCTCTAAAAATGACAAGTGGTTTAGCTATTTTGTATTTGCCTTTTTTTCTTTTAGGTCACTTATTAGCAACAGTTCTTGAATATCCTCCCAATGGATACTCCATTCCATATGCTATAATGCTACTAGTTGCTGGAATATTTTACACTTCAGCTGCATTCTATTATACGGGAAGATTGTTAGCAAAGTACTTCAAATTTAGTGTTGCTTTAATCACCTCTCTTCTTTTAATTTTTGCCACTAATCTATTGATTTATTCCTCTTCGCTTGGAGCATATAGTCACGCATTTAACTTCTTTTTATTCACATTTTTTTTGTGGAAAACGATAGAGTATTATGATTTACCAAATATAAAAACTGCCTTAACTCTAGGCTTAACTTTTGGGCTAATAACCCTCATTCGACCAACCAATGGCTTAATTGCTTTATTCTTCATTTTATTTAATGTAATTAATTTGAAAGGCTTCATTACCAGGTGTAAACTCTTTCTAAATAATTATACTCACATATTATTACTTGTTAGTATTGCTATTCTTGTCTGGATTCCTCAACTCTTGTACTGGAACCACATCTCTGGAGAGTTTTTTCATTACTCCTATGGTGACGAAGGATTTTTCTTTGATAATCCAAGAATTATGCGCGGACTGTTTGGTTTCAGAAAAGGATGGTTGATTTACACTCCAATTATGAGCTTAGCTCTAATTGGTCTAATTATTATGGCTTTTCTCAACAAAACAAGGAAAGCTTTCTTTTTGCCCACTATTATTTTTGTCCCAATAAACATATACATTGTCTTATCTTGGTGGTGCTGGTGGTACGGTGGAAGCTTTGGGCAAAGAGCTTTTATAGATAGCTACGCTACCCTTGCAATTCCTCTTGCTTTTGTAATTGAAAGAGGTTTGTCATTGAATAAGAGAATGAAATATATTGTGCTGCCGATATTGGTATTCTTTGTTTATTTAAATTGTTTCCAAAGCTGGCAATTTAATACAGGAATGTTACATTATTCGTCTATGACAAAAAGTGCCTATCTGAGAATATGGGGAAAAGTGAGTAAACCTCACGACCTGTACTGCTTGCTTAAACGCCCTGATTATAAAGCCGCAAAATTTGAAGGAATAGATAAGTCATATTACTCTAAATGCCCGAATCAAATTACATTAACTTCAGAAGAAGCAGGTATTCCTTTTAAACCAAAAACAGCTGGAATTTTTCGAATTAAAGAAAATAGTTTTATTTCTATTCATTATGGCAAGAAAGTGTTTGCTCAAAAATTAAATATTGCACTTGACGAAAACGACATTTATAATGTTAGCTTTTTTTTAAAAAGGGAGTTAGTTGACAAAAAGCTATTTTACATTAATATAGATGAGCCTGGGGTTCATTTATATAATTATGAGTTAAGTGAAAAATTAAAAAATGAAGGGTTTGACGAAATCAAAATATTCCCAATAGGAGGAGACAAAAAGTACTATTTTTCCCACCTTTCCATTGAATAATTTTAAAAAGGCAGAACTCCCAAGTCAATTATTATATAACATAGTATTGGTAATTTTCTCGCTGAAACATTTTTAAAAAATGAATAAAAGGCCCTATTTAGTTTCTATCTCGTTATTCTTGATTTTATTAATCACATGCTGTCTTCGTTCTTTCCCTGAAATTAGCCCTGCCTTATCCGATAATGTTTCGCTTGGGGGGCTAATTAACTTCTCTTCCTCTTTATTCGGTTTGTTTTTTCTATGGAAATTCTTACAACAAAAGTTTAACGCGCTCAGCACAACAATCTCTGTTCTATTACTCTTTTTTGGAACTAACTTATTTGCCTACTCTGTCTTTTTAAGTTCACCTAGTCATTCAATTAGCTTTTTTCTATTCTCATTTTTGCTTTATAAAATTTCTATTTTCACAGGTGAAAAGTCATCAAAAAAACTAATTGAACTCTGTCTAATTTATTCTCTAATTGTTTTCATCAACCCTATTCATTCAATTATTGGGTTTGTTGCTCTCTCTTATAAGCTTCAAGGACTAACCCATTTAAAACGCAGAATACGAAATTTAATGTCGAACGAGAACTTTTGGATGGGTGTAGCACTTATCGGTCTAGTGCAACTTCTCCACATAGCGTTAAACCTTTCCTTTCAAAATTCATATTTCCCTTTTCTCTCAGATGGACAACAATTCTTCTTTAACCGTCCTCATGTATATGCTGCATTACTAGAATATAAAAAAGGATGGCTTATTTATACCCCTCTTATGTTCTTTGCAATTATTGGGTTCTACCATTTTTATAAAATAAAATTTGCAGGAAAGTTATTTTTTATCACTTCAATTTTCGTGATAATATCAGTTATCTACATCCATTTTTCATGGTGGAACTGGTGGTATGGTGATAGTTTTGGCCAAAGAGTAATGATAGATTACTATCCTTTACTTGCTATTCCACTAACTGCATTTATACACTCTGTTCATTCTTCAAAGAGTCGTGTTCTTAAGTTTTGGGGTATTATTGGTGCTATTTTCTTTATTTATTTAAATCTTTTTCAAACTTTTCAATATAAATCAAACCTCCTTGCTAAAGACAATATGTCTGAAGAATTATTTTGGATGATGTTTGGAGAGAAACAAAAGCCTTCAGTTTATGATTGTTTGTTAGAGAGTCTTGATTATGAACATGCAAGGACAAAAGGAAAAATAAGATTTGAAAAAAATGATTGTAAGGGAATCATTCTTAAAGCTGGTAAATTAAAAAAATACAGAGCCACTGGAACTTATTATGGTGTAGATGGAGCAATCTTATTTACCAAACAGACTCCTGTCTCTATTTACTATAATTCTCCACAAAAATCAGGGCGTTTTTCTGTCTCTCTCGATGAAAATGATACTTATTCAATTGAGTTCTATCTAAAGGGAGAGCTTGTGGAAGAAATAAGCCTTTCTAACGATGATAATCAATCAGGCTTATATGTCTACGAAAGATCTATAAAGACACCAGGAACTGATCGTGTAATTATAAGAGCGATAAAGGGAGACCATGTGTTCTCTATTGGTCACTTCTTTTTCCGCTAAAATTTCTTCTTAAATATTAATAAATCGACCCCTTCATATTCTATCGCCCAGTCCTTATTCTGCCTAAATCTTTCAACTCTACTCAAAAAATCACTTTTTTCTAATGGATAAGTGAAATGGTCGTTTGGCAATAAGACAATATAATCAGCATCAGCAACAGTAGGGAATGTATATATTTTTTCTCTTAATGATAAATGAGGTAGAATATTACCCTCTGCCGATACAGGGGCATCTTTGGGAACTAACTTCAGCTTCTCAAAGATTAATTCATTATTCATAAAATCGTTTCTATAATGAGTCTCTTCATAAAACTTGATCCTGTTCTTATCCATAAAAGAAAGATCATCATATTCAATACAATACAATGTTGTTCCCATAATAGTAAAAACCGAAAGAATAGCTAAACTCCATTTTATCCCTCTATTCTTAAGCATTGAAATTGCCTGAAAAAGGGCAATAGTAATTAATGGTGTTAAAACAACTGTATACTGAGCCCCAATCCCCCATTTTCCTGGACTATCATTGAACATTTTTTGAACAAAAATAAATCCCACAACCAATAAAAATCTAGGATTAATAATCGCTACTATTCCTCCACTTATAGCAAAAACAAACCAAGATTTTAACTTTAACCCTTCAAAATACTGGTCATGGTGATGACTCACAAACAGCAGCTTTAAATATTTTAATGGGTCGCTAATCATATTCCTAATTCCTTCTGACCAACTTTCTCCTAGAATAGCGTAGTTAAAATGATTGTAAGCCAATCCATCATTATCAAGCCAAGGAATTATGTAACCTACAACTACTCCAAAATATAGAATTCCAAATATTGAACTAAATGTTAATGCTCTTCTAATAACTGCACTTGTCTTATACGTAAAAAGTAAACCCACAGCAATCAGAGCCATGTAAATGGCCATATTTTCTTTGCAGGAAATAATTAATAATGAAAAAACGACTCCCCAAGCCCACTTCTCCTTGAAAATAAAGTAGAAAAACCACGGAACCAGGCTA
>JAESST010000027.1 GCA_016763995.1 Flavobacteriales bacterium
CACTTAATTTATTAATTGTTGATTCACCAAAGTCATTATGCTTATAAGAATTTGGAATAGGAGAAGCACTTTCGCCATAGGATTGAATGTCATAGTTATTATATTGGCCGGATAAGTCTAATAAGTTTTCACTCCTAAGGTATTTATTAATAATAAGAATATGTGATTCAACTGTTAGCTGTTCGCTTATTATTCGAATTGAATCTAAGACTTCTTTCGATTCTTTTTTTGTTACAAACAGCTGCGTTGCTGAGTATTCGGATGGATAAGAGATGTGTGTATTAAATTTACCTTCCGCATCTGCAGATTCTCTTGGGAAATGTTCTGTTAAGACGTCAGGATAATTTTTTATTAATTCAGAATAGTTATTGTCAGCAGTTACTGTCTCAACTATATTCTTCTCTTTATTGGTTTCACATGAAGCCAAAGTAAAAATGAATATGATAAAGATGAACTTCCATTTTGTAATTTTTATCATTTAAAAGCTTTTATTATATCATGAAATAATTTAACAACCTTTGTCCCTGCTGAAATGTTAGCGTCAGAATTCCCACGACCTTCATTAGTGTTATAATCTTTTACTTTTACATAACTTTCTGTTGTTATTTTTGAAGTAAAGTTTCCAATCTCTTCTTTACTAATAGGTGTAATCTTACCTATGTTCTCTGGTTTGGTATAATCAATCTTTGAATTAAGTGTTTTTTCTGTAGAGTATTCTGTTGAAATTCTCTCTCCTGAACCAAAAGCGCTTTTAGAAGTATGTGTTGTTTTCTCAATATGATTATTAGTTGCCTTTATCAACCCTTGCCTTTTCATAAACCTTTCAGCTGAGGGAGGAGACATAAATATATTCTCAAGAGAATTAAACGATTTTCCAAATCGATCATCACCACCAAATCTTCTCCAAGAACTTGGATTGGGTACATCGTTTTTTGTCAAACGACTTTGTCCTTTAACAAACATAGCACTCCCATCAAAAGTGTTAATAAACCAATCAGCATTCCTTCCATCAGGATCAATAAACATTACAGGGTTACCTAAAACATAATTATAATCAGACCAACTTGGGTATTCAATTGCCGCAGGATCTAAACTCAAAAACCTCGCTACATCAGAATCATAAAATCTCGCCCCTCTATTATCTAAGCCTGTTCCTGCACTATTCTCAGAAATCGTTTCATGGTCTCTTTCGTGTCCTGTGGTCAGATATCGCTCTGTTCCATTTCCATCTGTGAAGGATCGTAGTATTTTACCATAAGGGAAGTAGTCATAAGCTCCTTTCAGGTTGTATTCTACTTGGCTAGTTGTTGAGTTCCAACTTGCCTCGTGAACCACTCGCGTGTTGCCTAAGTGGTCGTGGTTATAGCACATTTTTGAAGTGGTCATCCCTTTTTCCAGAGACTTCTCTAAAAAAAGAGGAGATTTTTCTTGTTCCTCCTTCGTATAATATGACAGTTTTAATGCGCCCATTTAAGTCATACAAGATACTAATTCATAGTTAAGTATCCTCGCAGAAAGCAATGCCATTTGCCCCCAAAGATTACTTTCTGTTCCGCTCTCTGCCCAGAGTCTTTTTCTACCCATTTTTTAGGGCGGCCCAATAACAGCATTTTAGTAAAAGAGCTGTTCCAACAACCAGAAAAATAAGTAGTAAAAAGACCCGACGTTAAGTAACATAATGTGCATTATAGAACTCCTTCATTCTTGATTGATAGAGTTTTGTATTTCGGGTCAGCTATAATGTACATTATGTAAAATAGCTCCCTTCAACGCTTTGGTATCAACCCTTTTTATTGTTGGAACTCGCTCCATTCCTTGCTCCATCGCAACGACTTCCCCAAGCAATCCATATCCGTCTCTGATTCCAACAACAAAAGGCGTTTTTGATTTCATTTTGATTTTGTGAAGCAAAAGAGAACGAACTCTTTTTTAAAGTAGAAGCTTGGGAATGGGGTTGGGCAGTGCGGATTCTATTTTAAAAATGAGTAATCCAAACGCTTTCTTAATTCTCTCGAAGTGATACAGCTTTTAAGTGCGGAAGGTAGCTGATAAGGCTATTCCTTTAGAACTATTTTCTTATCGGGATGAAGAGTATTCCATTCATCAACTATCATGCTTTTAGATACAGAATAAAAATATTCAATCACTTTTATATGTTTTTTGGAGGCTTCTCCTTTGTATAAGTCACAATTATCTATTCTAAACGAAGCATCTAAATTTTTTGACTTGTCATAAACATGAAAGTGAGGTGGTAAATGATCGTTAGAGTGTATATAGAACCTTATGTGATTTACTTGTCCTACTTTCTTTTTGATTGAATGAATTGAGCCATCAGGAGAATATTGAACACTATTAAATATCTTATTAAGTAATCTCTCTATCTGCATGATAACAAATGTAGACTGTATCTATTTATAATAAAGGAAGAACAGCCTTGAGCTAAACGGCTTGGGATTTGGGAAGATTCTTGCGAGCCGCCTGCGAGTAAATTAGGCACCTAACAAAAGAAGGGATTTGAAGGGCTTTAGCTGTAGGAATACCTTTTTGGTAGTGAATGAGCTTTGAGTTTTGGCGGTATTTTTCTTTAAAATAGTGACAAAATGAGAAGTGAGAGTTGCCTTATTTTTAGCAGGCGAGCCTAACGTTAAGCTGCGGTTTTGTTGCATCCTGAGCGATAGTCGAAGGGCAACAAAAAAGTAGCAGCGGATGAGCCGAACGAAGTAAAGCCCATTTTGCTTTTTTTAAGGAACGCCAAAAAAGAAAATGATTAGACAGGGAGAGGCGAATACCACTTTTCCTGATCGTTTTCCTGATCGGAGAAGATATGGCAATGGACCTTATCCCCAAAAACAATGATGATCGTCCTTCTCTAATAGTTCAATAAAATCATTTATTGTTTTAACTTCAGGAGCAGGAGTATAAAGAGTCCATTTAAGATTTGATGGCATCCAATACACTTTCCATTTCTTTTTTGATTTTACATACTTAGTTCGAGCGATGGAGCTTTGTATTTTTTTGCTCTGATCATTCCATTGGGGCCGTATTTCAAATAGCTCTATTGTTTCATCATTCATTGAATATGCTAAGTCAACTTCTCCTCTTACTTCCACAGGTGGACGCTTTTTCTCAATAAAATCAGCTATTTGTTTTTCAATAATATTTACAGTCTTCATTGGCAAGTAAAAAATTATTCCTCGTCTTTTCGTTTATATCCGATTCCTTTTCTTGGTGGATTGGATGGGTTTAGAAGCTTTTTCAAATAAGTAAAAATAGTGTCTATATCTTCATCATACTGCTTCATCTTTTGGTCTGTCTTCTCTAATTTCAATAAGATTTCTTTATGATCTAAAAGAATATCTCGCATTTTGATAAACACCCTAATAATTTTGATATTTACTTCAATGGCTTTTGGACTATTCAATACTCCTGATAACATCGCTACTCCCTGCTCTGTAAATGCCATTGGTGAATATCTTGTTCCTCCCCAACTTGAGGTGCCAATTTGGCTCCTCAAATTAGCAAACTGATCCTTCGATAATTCAAACATAAAATCTTCAGGGAAACGTTCAATATTCCTTCTTACTTGCCGTTTTAGATACTTAGTTTCTACTCCATACATTTCAGCTAAATCTTGATCTAGCATTACTTTCTCTCCTTGGACTAAGTAGATTTTACTAATTACCTTTTCTTCTAGTAATTCTTCTTTCATAGCTACAAACTTAATTTCATTCTGTTTTCAATCGCTTGATTGCTGTTTTGGATAAGCCTGTTAGTTCAATGATTAATTCAATTTCTAGTTCTTTTGATTTCATAGCTCTCGCCATTTCTTCTGCTTTCTTTTTTTCTCCTCTTTTCTCTCCAAGTTCTAAAGCTGCCTTTTCGTAGCGCTGTTTTATAACATAAGGCGGAACGTATTTTAAACTCATGGCTAATTCTTCCATCAGGTCGTTATCCTTGAAACTGAAATAACTTTTCTCGCTGATAATTAAATGATCTATTAATTTAACATGAATAATGTTCCCAGCTTGAATTAAATGATCTGTAATGTCTTTGTCTCCTTCACTTGGGTTTACTTCTCCGCTTGGATGATTGTGCACGACAATGAGTTTAACCGCTCTTTTTTGCAATGGAATGCTAAATACTTCCATCGGGTCAACCAGCGTTTTATTTACCGTTCCCATGCTCACCAGTTCAATGTTCAATATTCGATTGGCATTATCTAAACTGATGGTCCAAAAGTGTTCTCTATTGCGGTCTACTTTATCTTCACGCAACAAAATTAACTGCATGATTTTGTACAAATCAGCCGAACTATTTATCTTAATCTTTTGAGTTTTCGTCAATTTAATATTCATTGTGGTTGAATTGTAAAGGTAATTGATTAGCCTAATGGATGGAACTGATTAATTTCTTCGGTTAACCCTTGCATTTCACTTTGTTGATAGCGTTCTGTTGAACTAATAAAGCGATGTCCTGCAAAGTATTGGGTTTGTCTTAAATTATATTGTCTGAGCCATTTTACAATAACGCTTGCTCGAAGATGTCGTAAACTCTTCAATCTTGGATTACACTCTTTCAATCGTTTGTGAATTTCTGTGAAAGCTGTTTCTAATTGGTTCCCTCTGTAAAAATTGATAAATAGCTTGTTCGTTGGTTCTCTTTTTCTTTCTAGAATTGCCGCTCTAACTTGATTTACATATTCATATAATTCAATCAATTGGCTCGGTTCTAAGGTTAATATTCTGCCGTTGCTCTTTTTGGTCTCTGGGATTTCTATTTCTCCTTTTCTTAAATCTAAATCGTTTAGTTCCAGTTTTTGAATTTCTCCAGTTGTTACTCCTTGGTAGATCAATATTCCTGCAATTGCTTTGTTTCTCCTTTCCAGTTCTGTTTCACTTTTCAAGCTGTTGTAAAGCGCATTTAATTCTGTGGGTTCTAAAATGTGGTAAAGTTGATAGCTTCGTTCTCCTTTGATTTCTATTTTAGGAATTGGGTGTTTGTCTATTTCCTGATTATCTAATAAGTAGTTGTAATAGATTCGAATGGCGTTTAGGTAGTTTCTTAAATTAGGCGCATTAATTCCTTTTCTTCTTCGATGCTGAATATATCCCATTACATCGCTTTTAATGACTTCGTTTGGTTCTATATTCTCTTTACTTAACCACCTTAAATAATGCTTGGCTTTTCGCTCTGTTCCTTGAATCGTTTGGTTTGAATAGGCTTGTTGTTTTAAATAGTTGATGAATTTATTCATTGGGCAGTCTGTTTAAATAGTGCTTCTTACTTTCTCAATTCTTATTTTCAGGCATTGCCTGTTCATCTTCATGGAGTTGAGATTTAGTGAATAATGGAATATTAGAAAATGCTTGTTGGGTTTCTTGTTTCAGAATATGAGTATAAATCTGAGTTGATTCTAGTGAGCTATGACCTAAGAATTTACTAATAGATTCCAGTTTCATTCCTGCTTGAAGTAAATGAGTCGCAATGCTATGACGTAACGAATGCAGGCCAATTTGCTTTTCTTGTAGTTGCTTGTTTTCACTTAACTCTTGCAATATTTTAATTCTTTGAATAAAACTATCGCCATGAATTCGAACACTATTAATTTGTGAACCAACAAAGAGAGCTTGACTTTTTTTAACTCCTATAAAAATTCTTCGATAGTCATAAACCCATTTTTGTAAGTGTTTTAAAGCGGTTTTCCCAATTGGAACAAAACGTTCTTTTCGTCCTTTGGCTTTTCTGATGTGCAACAATTGTTTGTCCCAATAAATATCTTCTACATTCAAATTCACTCCTTCATTTCTTCTTGCTCCACATCCATAAAATATTGATAACATCGCTCTATCTCTACTTTTTAGAGCTTCTATAAAATCAAATGAACGGCGATAAATGATGATTCTATTGGTCGCTTTAAACAAATCTTCTACTTCTTCTAAACTCAATATGTCTTTTGAAAAATCTTCTATTACTTCATTTCGAATCGTAAAAACAGGTATTTCTATTCTGCCTACTTCTCTCAAATAATCACCAAACTTGCGGATGCTTTTTAAATGATAATTCAAGGAAGTATTGCTTAACGCTCCGCCACGAGTTTGATTCGTTCTGCATTTTAAGTTGTCGTAATGTTTGTGGACCTGTTTGTTGCTCAGTTGTTTGATGCTTTTAATTTCTTGTTGTTCCAGGAAAAAAAGCAACTCTCGAATACAAACTGGCATATTTTTTAACGCACTTTGGGAGTAGCCTAAAATGTCTAACCACTCTTTAAAGCTTCGCTCCAAGTATCTAAAACTATTATTTGAAAGTGGCAGTTTCTTCATTTTTGCGTGTCGAGGCTCTCGACTTTTTTCATCCCTTTCTTTCCTCTACTGAACTTTTGAACTTCTTAGTTTTTCCTTTGCTGCCATTGGGTTTAAGTGGTTCATTTGTTGAATGAACTTCTACTGAACTTTGAACTTCTTCTAATACTTTATCTAAAACGGTATTGATTCCTTCTTTTAATTGCTCGTATTCTTCTACACTTACAATCTGATAGTTAAACCCTTTCTTTTTATTTCCTGTATTTCGTTTGATAAATCCTGCCTGTTGTAATTCTATCATGTACCTTTTTTGATTGCTGTGATTGACTCGTAAGGTTTTTCTAATTGTTGAATTGGTAAAAGCGGATAGTTTGTTTTCGTTTAAATACTGTTTCAATTCTTCAAAGTAATTCCGACAAGCTCCACTCAATTCATCGCTTTTTCTGAGTAGTATTTCTTTCATTAATTGGTTGGCTGCTTCAATATCTTCAATCGTCGTTTCAATAAATACCTCTCCAGTTTCTTCATTTATCATCTCCTCTCGTTGGTATTGATGATAGAAAGTAATTGCCTCAATGAATTTTAAATAGTGGCTGTTGGTTCTTCTTGGTTTGAATACTGCTTGTGGAAATTGTAATTGTTCGGCAAAAGGATTAATGACTTTTATCGGTTGTAATATCCGCTGCGTATTTTGTAATAGTTTCCTTATTTGGCTCTCGGACTCTGAGTTGATTTTGCCTGCTGAAATTCTCCGTTGATACTCCATGATTTTAAGATCCTGCTCTGCACTTTCATCTAAATAAATCAAAAAGGATCTATTGGCGTTGTCTTCATAAATCTTTTCTTTAGTGGTGCAGCCAGAAACAGAAACAGGGCCTTCGACCTGTAAATGAATTGTTTTTGTTTCTCCTCTGCTTGTTTTATGAACTACTGTTTTTGAGATTCTCTTCTTACTTTGCAATTCCCTCAAAGCATAAAAAGCCCCTTGATTGGCTCCTGTCCCTGACAGGCCGTCTAAATCTTCTATTAAAATGAGCTTGTTTTGCAATTGCCGTTGACCGAAATAGTAAAAAGCGTTTTCAGAAAGTGAAGTAATTTCTAGTTTATCTTCTTCAGGTATTAGCTCACTTACTTTTTCTTGCAAATGGGTTTTTCCTGTTCCGGAACTTCCAAGGCTTACAATGTGTAATGGTTGGTTTTGCTTTCTGCTTGTAAATATCAAATACATCAACAATCGATTCATTTCTTCACCAACAACTCCACTTTTTCCAATGTCTTCTTTTGTCCGCTCCATTAAGTTTGGAGCGGTTAGATAGAGTTCTGCTTTCTTTCTCTCTTCTTCTGTTAGTTGTACTTTTTGAGTTTCGTTATTATTCTGTTTTTCAATTTCGCTTAGTCTGTATTCTTCTAATTCGTTGGTTAGCTCTTGGAGTGCTGCAGCTGTTACGCTTGTTCCTATTTCTAATTTCCCAGCTACTTTTCTGATTAGTTTATCTACTTGGGTATCGTTGTATAAATCTAAGTTGTGTCGGATCGCTAAATGTTCTACTTGTATTTTTAAAGTGGTTCTTAATCTGTCCAAACCTTCTAATCTAATTCCGCCTAAAACAGCAATGTTTAAGATTCCACTTTCATATTCTAAGTGTTCGGGATTACTTGTATTAAGAGCTTGCATAAATTATTATTTAACTTATTTGTTATAGCAGCAAATTTATAAATAATAATTAATAAGTTATATTATTAATCATTCATTTTTCAAGTATTTATATAATTTAATATTAAAACATAGATTTGTTGCCTTATAAAGCATTATTTAACGTGAATTTAAGTAAGACACTCAAAAAAGCAAGAGAAGCAAAAGGATTAAGTCAAAAAGAATTGGCTGGCTTGTTAAGTATGCCACAGCCTCAATATAGCCGTATTGAAAGTGGTAAAACGGACCCTTCTTTTTCTGTAGTTGATAGAGTTGCAACAGCTCTTGGTTTAAGTCTTTCTGAACTATTTCAGGCAGAAGAGATTTTTAGCGACACCAATTCTTATGACAAAACGTTAATGGAAAAGCTCCGTTTATTGGATTCATTAGATGAGATTGAAAAAAAGTCTATTTATAACTTGATTGATTCGCTCGTCTCTAAGAAAAAACTCAAAGACAATCTTTCTAATCTTTTAGCAAGCTAACAAAAAGCAGAAACAATTACCTGTTAAGGTGTACATTAAGGAAGCTTTGAAAAACTACAAAACTTCTTAGAGTGGTTAGTAGAATTAATAAAAATAGAACTCCTATAATAACGGTTTTATAATACAGATCAATTGCAATTAGCTCTGATTGTATAAATATTAATAGGAATAATATTACGGCTAGTTCGTAAGTTGATTTAGTAAAAACACTTCCCAATCTTTCAGGCATTTCAGATTGATAGAACTGATCTTCTTTTTTTATAACTCTATCGAAAACCGTTTTAGGTTTTTCTTCGACTACCTGTTCCATTTTCTTGCCTGACGTATAACTTTCTTTAAATGTGACTATTATCGTAATAATGGTTAATAAGAATCCAACCAAAGTAGCACTTACAGATATTAAAGAGGAAATAAAATTGCCAATGCTTTCTTCTTTTGGAAACATAACTCTCAATTCTACTTGTTCTTTAAAGTAGGATAGTAAGCCAATGAGAATAAAGGCTAAGAAAGTGTCAATAATAATAGAATTGTTCAAATACCTACTCATTGTTTCTTTTCATCACAATTTTTATTTGTAGTCCCATTCTGCAGATAATGAGTAAACTCATAACCTACCAACGTCTCAAATTCTTTTCTATTGAAGTAACCATTATTCAGGGGTATTTGCAAACAACTCGTTCTTTTGTTTTTAAGAAAATCAAGTTCAGTAGGAACTTGATTTTCTTCTGTAAGATAAGTCATTTTTAAATCTTCAACATTCTCAATATTATGTTTATCTCCTTTCAGCCAACCTAAAATTTTTCTCGCAAAGTCTAAGCCTTGAGTATTTTTTTTATACCCACCTTGTGGATCTTTGTTGTAACCATACAAAAGCTGTACTCTTACATCTTTATAACCTGTTTCAGTTTTCAAATTCCTAAATTGATTAAACCAATTTGCTTTATTATAAATCAATTTAGATGAATTTACTTTTACTACAACTTCGAATATGTTTTCAAGTTTAGAATCTAAGTCACTAAATTCAACTTCTAAATGTAAGGTAGTTGATATTGATCTTGCGATTTTGTAATGTTGGGAATGCTTTCTAAAGTAAAATTCAATATCACTAACTCTCGGCCCTGAATCATTGAACTCAACCATCATTATAGGTCCTGAATCAGAACTAAAGTCTATCACATAGTTTGTAACTTCTATAAACTCTTTGTTAGCTGGTTTATCAACGGCTTCAATCACATCTTTACCTGACCAATATTGTGGGGCTTTGTTTTTAATTAGCGCCATTCTTCCAAAACATCGAGTACCTCCTTTTCCAAAACGAGCAGAGATTTGAACTAACTTCCTTTTTTTAAAACCTTTCTGATTTTTAAATCTATCTATAACTACTAAGTCATCTGGTCTATCACTTTCTTTGAATTTTTGAAGTATATCTTTTAGCAATCTCGAGTTGCTTGATACACCGCCTTTTAAATTTATTAAATCAAGAGTGCAGTAGTGAAATTCTATTTTTGAATGGGTTTCTTGGTCAATCATCAATATTCAAAATTTAATGAACAAACCCTTTTGTTCAGAATACATAGGGTCTATTTCTTTTATATGTTCATAAATATTCCGTAGAAGTGCATGTAATTGAATGCGAAATAGATTACAAAACTAATTGCTGCAATTCCTCTCAGTAATCGTTTGCTCTTGACTTCTTCTTCCAATAATTTGGACTTTCTTAAAAACCATCTGTTGAATAGGTAAGCTAATAGGATAAAAAGAAGAATTTCAATGTTGGTAATTATAAACTGTTGGATAGCCCACATAGATAAACAATCTCGAACTTTCCCACTTTCCCATCTATAGCTAGATGGAATAAACATGCTATTTATATAGACATACAGAAAGTACTTCAAAAAATCAATTGTAAACCAAAGCCAAACCGCATTAATTACTCCAACTAGTATGTATTTCATTCCTTTCATAACTACCTGTCTTGTGGTCCTGCATCTTGACTTTCGAATTGACTATTCCAATCACTTATCGAGTATTCTTGATCCTTAAACAACACACTTTGGAATGTCCCCTCCTTATCAATGTTTACTGTTATTCCTGTATTAAATATCTCTTTTACTAATGCAGTAATCAAGTTCGCTGGATTTCCTTTTGCTGCTCCTACTCCTAGAAATAAATTATTCCCTTTTGCATCTCCAATCAACATTTCAGTAGCAGGAAACCTTTTACTTGAACCATTACCTATTATAGAAAGTGTCCCTGCTTTTGCATTCTCAGTTAAATTAAATGAACTTTCAACTTCAATGTCAGGAGTGTACCAACCAAAAGGATTATTCCCTTCAAATTCTTGAGTAAATGAAGCCTTTCCATTTCCACTAAAAGAAGGATCAACACCACCTCTTGGCATTCCTGTTAATGATCTTCCATCATCAGTAATAGTTTGATCACTCCTTAAATAATTCTGTGAATAGGTTTGAGCTGAAGGGTCAATAGTAAAGCTATGTTCTATCCTAGATGATGGGTTAGAAGCTGATGAATATCCTCTCCCATCGTCATGAAATCCAAAACCTTTGAATGAACCTAGAGGAGCAAACGATCTAACATAGAAGGTATAAGGAAATCTACCATCAGGATCAATTAGCATCACAGGGTTGCCTAGTACATAATTGTAAGGACTCCAAGCTGCTAAATCAGCTGCTCTGGGGTCTAAACTTAAGAACCTAGCAATATCACTATCGTAAAATCTAGCACCTCTATTATCTAGTCCTGTTCCGTCATTATTTTCGCTAATGGTTTCATGATCTCTCTCATCGCCAACACTTAAATATCTCTCGTCTCCACTTCCATTAGTAAACTTTCTGAGAATCTTTCCATGTGGAAAATAATCATAAGCTCCTATCAGCTTGTATTCTACTTGGCTAGTTGTTGAGTTCCAACTTGCCTCGTGGACTACTCGCGTGTTGCCTAAGTGGTCGGTGGAGTAATGGTTAATTTTATAATGGTTTTTCCCTGCAGGTTGTCCATAAGGAAATGCTCCTTGAGGGGTATTAGCACTAGCTTGTTGATCAGACCAGGGCCGTATCATAGCCTCTCTTGCATTCCCATGGGCAAAAAAGTCCCAGAATCCTCCGGCTACACTATAAACTCCTATTGTTTTATCCTCAGCATCTCTTAAATAGTAAAAGGCATCGTAAATAGGAAAAGGAACTACATCTTCGTAATCGTCATTGTTTTTATAAATCCTATTTCCGCCAGCATCGTAAATATATTCAGTAAAAACTGGGATCACTTGTTCAGATTGATCTGTTTCTGTCATGTGAATTTTTAGCGGCAAATTTTCATCAGAATAATCTACATTTGTTAATCCTCTACTATCATCAGAACTTAGATTTCCTGCAACATCATAGGTGTAATGCCTGTTAGTAGTTCCATTTGAACCCGAAGTGCTAGATAATTTGTTAGTGTAGCCCATGTAATTATAGGACCAGCTTTGCTGATCTCCTGTAGCTGATGTATATCGTTCCAAGGTATTAAAGTTACCAATTCTATCGAAGCTATACGTTACATCACCAAAACGATAGCTTTCTCCTGTAGGATCAGTGCCGACTAAAAAGTCTCCAACGGCAGCATCGGCAGCAGTTAATCGGTTTAACTTATCGTAGGTGTAATTGTAAACGCTAGGTTCATCGAACAAGCTACCTGAATAATTACCCGCAGCGCTCAATTTATACTTTGTTTTTATTCCGTTAATGTTGCCGTTGTAGTTTTGGTGGCCAACTGGTGTATGTCCATTATAACCGGCTTGGTTTGCATCGTAAAACAAATCATATTCTAACCAAGTACCGTCTGTTTTTAGTAAACGGTCTTGTAAATCATAAGTATAATTCGTAACATCTGTCACATGATCGATAGTTGATTCTGTGTAGAAAGATGTTTTAGTGGTAAGTCTTCCAAAAACATTGTCATAGCTATAAGCTGTAATCTTGTTTCCAGTGGCTTTTTCATTGGCGTAATTGGCATATATTTCTTTTATTCTCCCTCTAGCATCAATTACTCGATGAAATTGAAAATCTAGAATTCCATTTCCGTCTGCATCAATGTCGTGCGTAGACCAAATTCCATCTTTTGAAAAGTCGCTGTAATTTTGAATGCTCTTAAATTCTGGAGTTCTAGGGTTTCCATTTTCATCAATCATTCCGTTCGGGTTAAACTGCTTAATAAGGTCTACAATTTCTCCGTACTTAGAATAACCATAAAAATCTGCTCCCACTAAACGGTCATCGTCGGATTGATTCTCGTTACTCATCATTTGTTCATTGTAACGATACACATAATTTAGTCTTCCTTTCAGATTAGCACTAGCTCTGGCGCCTATAGCAGATGTTATACTAGTGCTTAAAGTGAGTTGATAAGGTACTTGAGAATATATAGAGTAACTCATTTTTGTAGTATAAAACTGTGGACTCATAAATTTAAGAGGATCAATTACTACACTATCTACTAATGGAATTGTCGGACAAGGTTGACAAACAGGATCAATGGGATAGAATGGACCTCCAGGATTTCCTAACCAAGACCATCCGCCATTACCTTCTATGGTTGTTCCTCCAATAGGAACATAAGAGCCCTTTGGCGCCCATGAATAACTACTTTTATTGGTGAATTTATACAATCGCCAAAATTCCCCTGAGCCTGTAATAACCACATTAGCTCCATAAGGTGAACCTAAAAAGCCAGTAATTGGTTCGGTATACGCTTCTCCTTTGGAAATAAATCGACCTAAATTATCGTAAGAAAACAAAGTAACATAAGGTTTGATTTCTGCAGGGTAAGGGAGTTGCGTAAGGGGGTCTATTTCACTTGTTTGGTATAATCTTCCTTGTTTCCCTTTTTCATCTTGACTTAAAGAAACTTGCCCCTTTTGATTGTAACGGTAACGTGTAACTCCGCCGTCGGGTGTTGTTTGTTCATACATCCATCCCAGCATGTTGTATTTATAGTCGCTACGTTGGTTTTCGGGGTTTATCACTGTGCTAAGGTTTCCATAGCTGTCATAACCATTAATGGTTACTATTGCTGAACCACTAGCCAATTCTTGTTTGGTAGCTACCAACTGCCCTATAGCATTATAGTATTCTTCGCTCGTTTTATTGTCTTCGTCACTCACCCATTTTTTACTAAAGACATAGGGGTCTCCTGCAACTCCTTGCGGCATTACTAAATCAAGTTCTGCATTGCTCAAACTCAATTCACAGCTAAAACAGAAGGTGTTCATTAAATTATACTGAAAATCTACCCCTTTGCCAGTCAGTAGGTCTTGTCCTACTTTGGCGGTTCGAGTTAATCTTGCTTCCCAAGTATCTTCATAGGCAGAAGTAGTAGAAACGGAAGGGTATAGCGTTAAGTTATCGCTCTGGCTTCTCGGAATTAAGGCAAGCGGGTTCAGTCCATCTTGAAATCCAAAAGGCTTGAATTGTTCCAACATTCTATCTTTTGCATCGTAAACTACTGGTCCGCTATACTCTGCAGCAATTGGAGCACTAGTATTTACTCCGTTGGGTAATTCTGCAGATATTTGCTGAAAATCTCTTCCTAAAGGGTCGGTATATTTTCTTGAAACGATAGCAGCATTTGTAGTGCCATTCGGATAATGCGTGCTTTCAATAAAATTATCAGCCGCTTTGCTTTCGAAGTCTTTATTTTGGTCTCCATCCCAGAAACCATAAGAGTATTGGTTCACCAATTGTCCATCTCTACTCACTGCGCGCTGTCTTCCGTACTCATCATATTCTACTAATTGAACCACACCAAAAGGATCGGTAATTGATTCAAGGGACAAATCTGGGTAATAAGTATAGGAAGTAATCAAGCTGTCATCTAAGCCGGAATATTGAATGCTCTGGCTAGGTTTGTGCTTATTTCCATAATTAACATCATAGCCAACTATTGCTTGGCTACAAGCTGTATTTAAAACCCGTATTTCTTCTAAATCGTCGTATATGAATCTCGACCTTACTCCTATTTCGTCTTCTACTAAGATGGGTTGTGTAAAAGCATTTCTTTTTAACACCTTGGCTGTTATCAAATGTTCGTAAGGAAATGTGGGCTTGTAGTAAGTAGCGGTGTAAAAAACTTTTTCAGATTCAGGATAAACAAAGCCTCCATTAGGATGAGATACAGGGTCTAATTTAAGGTTCTCTCCTTGTTTGGTAAAGTCAAGTAGATGATTGTTCGTTCCATAAATAGAATGTTTATTCTCAATTATATCGTCCCAAGAATTACTGACCACCGTATCAATTTGTACACTTACATTGGAAAGCAGGGCTGCATCGTTTAAATTCCATGTAAGATTGGCTACTCCAGTTCCTGTACCACTCGTGGTAGGGTTAATATTATCTGTATTGACTACAAAAGTGGTATCTGGCCCAAAAGTTCTATTACAGTTAGCAGGAAATAAGAAATAGGATTTTGACTCTATTGGTGGGGTAATGTCAATGACTCGATATAACTTATGATCTGGATATTGAAAGTAGTTAATTACTCGGATGGCACCTTGTCCCCAAGTGGTGTAATCTTTTACATCTAACACGTTATGTGTGAATGGAATTAGGGTGCTGCATGGAACATAAACTGGCAAAGGAGGTGGACATAGCAATGGATCATCAATGATATCAGAAACTTTTGTATAGGGAAGTTTATCAGGATCTCCCCATCGGCTAAAAAATTCGTAATAGGTAGATTGTTCTAAGGCTTTGTGCTTGCCATTTTTGGAAATGTTTTTTTCTTGAAATGGAATAGTTCTAATTTGATGTTCTATCGATTTGGCTAATCCGTCGGGGTTTGGAAATTCTGGTAAACTAGTATTAAAACCAAATGGAGAAACAGTGAAAGTATATCCGCTGCCAACCCATAGAGTATCTGTATCTTCATCGCATCTAAAACCAATGGAAGGGATCCCATCGTGGTACTCAGAGCAATAACGATCGTATCTGTTTCGAAGGTCGTAATAATAAAAGTGCCTTTTTTCAGTAAATGCTTCTGGGTATTGTGGCGAATATTGCTTAGTACTGTATAATTGCCAAGAGGGTTCATATTTTAAATGAACAGAATCTATTTGACTATCGAATAATTCTTGATAAGCCTTACTATAACTTACTCCATTATAATTTGCTGTATAATACCCATATTCTGTTACATTCTCAATGTGCAGATTTTGAGTTCCTATTCCATTCGCACAGGAAGATAGAGTTGAAGTGCTATTGTTTTGTGTAAAACTTATGGCTCCAACTCTTTGTGCATTAAAAGAAGTTTGATTCGCTGTTACTACATTCATTACCTCACTAGCTAATGCTCCTTCTGTAGCCTCCAACACATCTAATACTAAATCAGGATATGCACTAGCTCCTTCTTCTAGGAGCTTAAGCAATACATTGGTGCTAGGATAATCTTCTTGATACAATAATATGTTCTTAATTCTTTCACCATTCATGTTTAGTGTATCGTTGAACAATTGTAACTGAACAGGTTCGCTCAAGTATGGTTGATCCAACATTACCGCTTCCACCATGGATAAAGTATAAGGGGGATCTTTATGTAAAATTTCTACCAACAATATATCTGAAAGGCGACTTTGGTTGGTTAAAATTGTTTCTAACAAAGTCACAGG